>WGER01000081.1 GCA_015492645.1 Nitrospirota bacterium | reverse complement strand
TTCTGTTCCTCGGCAGGTCCTGGACCCTGGACATTCCCCTGTTGAAGCAGAAATCGCAGTTGCTGTTGCATCTCAGCGTGGGAAACAACTGGATATACTTAGACATTTCTATCTGAGAGCGTCTCCTTCAATGCCTCTGTGACTCTCAGGACCTCCTCAAGAGTGGTCACCCCATCTGCCACCTTTTTGAGTCCCGCCTGTAAGAGGGGGATCATACCCTCGCTGATAGCAACCTCCCTCAACTCATGAGAAGAGGTGACCCTCCTTATCTTCTTTCTCAGGGCGTTGGTAACGCGGAGGAACTCGAAGATCCCTGTCCTTCCGAGATAACCCGTGTTCTGGCATCTGTCACATCCCTCTCCTCTCTGGAGGGTCTCCACAGAGAATCCATACCTGTTCAAATACATTCTCTCTTCCTCATCGGGCACATATGTCTGTCTGCAGTAGGGACATATGAGCCTTACCAGCCTCTGGGCAAGCACGCAGAGCAGGGAAGAAGAGAGCAGAAAGGGCTCCACACCCATATCCAGGAGTCTGGTTACTGCACTTGGGGCGTCATTTGTATGTAATGTGCTGAGCACCAAATGTCCGGTGAGAGATGCCTGTATTGCAATCTCAGCGGTCTCCAGGTCCCTTATCTCACCAACCATTATCACATCAGGGTCCTGTCTCAGGATAGACCTCAATCCGGATGCGAAGGTGAGACCGATTCTGGGGTTTACCTGCATCTGTCCCACCCCTCTCAGTTGATACTCCACAGGGTCCTCTATGGTGATAATGTTCTTATCACTGGTGTGGACCTTCCGCAGTGCAGCATATAATGTGGTGGTCTTGCCACTGCCGGTGGGGCCTGTAACCAGAATGATTCCGCTCTGGGCCATTAGGTGTCTCTGGAAACTCTCCATTAAAGATGTATCCATCCCGAGGTCCTCCATTCCGAGCAGGCCCTGCCTGTGCAGTATCCTGAGGACGGCCCTCTCCCCATGAACTGTGGGTATCACTGAGACCCTCACATCTATGTCTCTGCCACCTATGAGGAGGCGGATCCTGCCATCCTGGGGCAGTCTCTTCTCCGCTATATCAAGGCCCGACATGATCTTCACCCTGCTTATAAGGGCATCCTGAATCGCCTTAGGTGGTCTCAGTACGGTCCTCAATACACCATCCACCCTCATCCTCACTTCCAGTTCCCTCTCATAGGGCTCTATGTGGATGTCTGATGCCCTCTCCTTAACAGCCTGTTGAAGGAGTGCATTCAGGAGCCTTATTATGGGTGCTTCCGCTGTCAGTTCTAAGAGGTCCCTTGGTGATTCAAACTCTGTGGCTACCTTTGTGAGGTCTTCTCCTGAGATGCTCTGCATCACCTCCTCGGCAGAGCCCACCTGGCCGTAGAGCCTGTTAATCTCTTCCAGCAGGGTCTCCATGTCTGTCTCTATCGGAAAGGGGTCAACACCCCTTTCAATGGCCAGTTCCCTGAGTGCAAAGTAACCGTTTTCACCTGAGACAAGGCCAATCAGTTTACCATCTGACAGCCTGATGGGCAGGACACCGTTTGACTTTGCATATGTGATGGGGACCTCTTTGAGGAGTCCGAGGTCAGGTTCTATCTCACTGTATCCTGATGGGCCTGTTGGGTTCTGCATACTCCACCTCATCCATTTTTCTGAGTTCTTCCAGTACCAAGGATGGTTCTGCCAGAGGGTCTTCAGGCTCAACCAGGTAGATATCCAATCCCCTGAGATGTCGGAGCACCTTCAATCCTTTTGAGGTGAGGATCTGGAGCCTTTCACCTTCAGTGACAGAGGGTTTAAATCTCAGCAGGATCTGTCTCCGCGGGTCTGAGCGGACCTCTGAGAAGAACTCCTTCCCCTTGTCCTGTGTGATTTTACTGAGGGATGCCTCATCTCTTATAATGTGAGGGGTGAGAAAGACAAGGAGGTTAGTCTTTTTCTTTGAAATGGATTTTGTCTTGAAGAGATAACCAACAATGGGGAGGTCCCCCAGGAGAGGGACCTTCTGGATATTCTCTTCCTGTCTTTCCTGCATAAGGCCACCGATCACAACTGTCTGGTTGTCCTTCACCACAACAGATGTGGTGGTTGCCCTCTTTGTGGTTGTGGGTCCGAGACTTATCAGTACCTCTGTATTTGGCTCCTGTTTTACTGAGGAGATCTCCTGGTATATTTCGAGCCTCACGTAGTCTCCCTCGGTGATCTGTGGCCTTATCTTCAGGGTGATCCCCACATCCTTCCTCTCTATGGTGGTAAATACAGAGGTTGTCCTTGTGGGCTCTGATTCCCTTCTTGTTATAAAGGGGACATTCTCTCCCACCACTATCTCTGCCTCTTCATTGTCAGAGGTGAGTATCTGTGGTGTGGACAGGACATTCACAGCTCCGCGGAACTCTTCTAAACTGAACAGGGCAGCAAACCCTGGCACAGTCAGGTTTGTGGTGGTTACGGTACCCTCAGGGGATATGGTTGTCACAGGTATCTCCATGAAATTCCCCATCCCGCCAACAGACAATCCTGTGAGCCCGTAGATGATCCTCTCTATTGCTGAGGGCTCAAGTATGCCCACCCCTCCAATCACTACAGGTTCCCCCTCATTTCTCGCTATCGCCCTCCACCTGGCGCCTATCTCTTTCAACTTGTCTATGGATGCCTCCACAATCATTGCCTCGACGTAGACCTGTCTCCTTCTCTTGTCCAGTTTCTTTATCACCTCTACCAGATTTCTGTAGTCTGAGGGAGACGCGACTATCACCAGGGAATTTGTTGCCCTATCAGGGGTTATAATGATCTCACCTGTAATCTCTGGCTTCACAGAGGCAGAGGGCCTCCTCCTGGTAGTTTTTTCCTTCATCCCCTTCACAATCCCGTTCAGTACCTCCGCCATCTCTTCTGCATCGGCGTTTTCAAGGAAATAGACATTGATCCTGCCCTGGGCCTCTGTTGAGGGTATGTCCAGAAGTGAAATGAGTCTCTTGACCTGCTCTCTGAGAGAGGGCTCTCCAAAGAGGATCACTGCATTGAGTCTTGTATCTGCAACTGCCCTGAAGGCCTCCTTCATTTTTGGGGGTGTCCTTACGGTCTTGGCACCAAAGCCTTCATTCAGTATCTTCGCCACATCCTCTGCAGGGGCATATTTGAGAAAGACAATCTCGGGCATCTGGAGGGTAGAGGGTTCGTCAATGCCATCTATAATATGGAGTAACTTTTTAATATTTGTAGCCGAATCTACTATCAGTATGAGGTTCCCTGCCGGAAGGGCAGCAATGTAGCCGTCCTTAGAGACTATTGGTCTGAGAAACTGGACCGCCTCCTTTGCCGGAATGTGCTCCAGTTTTACCAGCCTGATTATATAGGAATCATTAACAGGTAGTCTGCCCTCAGAGACGGTTAGCCCCTTTTGCCTTGCCTCTGAGGCCTTCATTATTTTGTAGGCCCTCACCCCTGCTGGCACCACGGTGTAGCCCTTTAACTCAAGTACAGAGGTGAATAGATTGAAAGCCTCTTCCACATCAAGGGGTGAAGGTGCGATAACTGTCACCTTCCCGCGGAACTTTTCATCAAAAAGGAGGTTGACCCCTGTAACCTCACTCACAAATTTGGCCAGTACCGGCAGTTCCACATCCACAAAATTGAAAGAGACCTTCCCCTCAGGTTTCTGAATCCCCACCGCCCTGTCCTGAGCGGATATCCGTGGCTGAAGGATAAGCAGGATTGCCACTACAATTAAAAATATACGGGACTTTTTCATGATCATTGTATTATATATCTGAGTGTGATCTTCTTTCCATTTCTGAGTAGATGGAGTTTTATCTCCTCTGCCCCCTTCAGTTCCGTAAATGCCCTTAAGGCAGCCTCAGGGTCAGTGATGTCAAACTCGTTTATCTTCAAGAGGACATCATTGTTCCTGAGACCAAGGTTGTGGTATATCCCCCCTGGCCTCACCTCCTTCAGTATAAATCCATACTGTTTACCGTCTCTGAAGGCAGGTTGCAGCCTTGCATCCGTCATGAGTTGTTCTGGGTGCTCTACCGCCTCCTGGACCTTAAATCTGTCCACTATATATTCCCCACTGGATGACCGCTTCACAAAGGGTACCCTTTTGACCTCTGGTGGTGTGTATTTTACCCTTTCAACCTTTGGCGGAGGCTTCAGGAGGTCCTCCAAGGCCTTTCTCTTCAGTACCAACCGTCTGCTACCCTGGATCACCGCCTCTTCAAGCCCAACAGACAGGAGCCTGCCGAGCCCTTCTATCTCCTGTCCGGTAAAGTAGAGTCTCTGCTGTCTGGTGGGGTCCAGAAAGAGGGCAACTCCTCTTCCATGCTGGTCATAGATCGTGCCCAGCAGTGTCCACCCCTTCTCAGCATCTGGTGATGTATCCCTGGGAGAATCCTCCTCCACCCCAAAGGGGTTTTTGTTCAGAAGGAGATTGAGAGAGGGGAACGCCTCAGACAGGCTCTTTTCTACTGGTTTCTCCTTGATCCGGTATTTGTTGACCTTTACAGGGGTCAGAAGGTTTCTTACTGTAATAAGACCTCCAGCAAGGATGGCAATCACGATCAGTAGATTCAGTAGTATCAAGACCCTTTGCATCTCGAATATAATAATACCTTTTGTGATTATTTTTAAAGTCCTTAAAGCCCTCCCAGATTTGTTCCATGTTTTTGTCAAGTCTCACAAAGAGATTTTCTATGCAAATGGAAGTCCTACTAATATCACCTTCTTAAATTGATATAAGCCTGTTCACTCAAGACCTTATAAACCCTTGAAAATCAAGGCGTTCTGAGGTTATCATATTTGTGTTTACCGCAAATTTCTTCCTCTATAAAACTTCATAAAAAGAGGCCATCAGGTTCAAAAACATCTCCCTCAGTATTGACTCCTTCCATCTCTGTGCCCCCCTCTGATGCATAGGCTAAATGGGGCTATAAATCCAAAGATTTCTCTTTTTTCAGTTACAAAGTTCATCTTCAGGTCACAAACACACCTATACCAGTGCGTGTTGCAGTGGAGGTAACCCTGGCAATGAATATGATGGAGACAAACTGTCTCGGGTGACCGAGCAGGCAGAGAACTCCTTCAGAGATAGTCTCAGAGGATTGTCTCTGTAGTAGCAGATGCTGGTTATGATAGCACTGACAATGCTGGATTCCTTCTTCAAAAGGGCATTATACCCTATATCGCAGAGAATCCCAGGTAGAAAAAAGTTCCATCCATACAGAAGAGGTTACCATAACCAGTGATGGTAAACTGCCCTGTCCCTGTGGGACAGTTGGTATATTGGGGTATAGAGAAAAGGCATAAAAGGTTTAAGTTAAAATGACAGGATCAGAGAAGAAGATTAGGGCAGCTGAACTGCTTTGCACTTTTCGACAGGGATGAAAAAGTGAACTCTTCTATTCAAATTTCTTTCCCACATCTCTTATGCTTTAATCCATACCCTTATTGAACAGCCTTTTAATTGGGATTTGTTAACTCCCTCCTTCAGGAACTGTCTGTCCATGGAATTGAGTTTTCGAGAAAATTACAGGACCGGCTACCTCTTCAATAACCAGTTGACATATAGGCATTCCATGGTGAAGGTTAATTGTAAAAGCTCCTAAGTTAATTAATTCTAGTGTTATATGACCTTCAAAACCTGCATGTATAGTGGGAGCCGTAAAGTGTACCATCAAACCACACCGAGCCAGCGAGCTTTTTCCTTCCACACGAGCAGCATAGACCTTTTTATTAGGTAAAATCTTAAGAGAAATTTTCTCTTTTGTTTGGGCAAGAATAAATTGGTTTGGCCTAAGAGTATATCCTGTTTTTTGTATCTCAAACCGTTCATAAAGTGTTTGTAATGTTGGACTTATAGGTTTTCCTTCTGATACATCTATACTTAGTGAAAAACCTTCTCTTGGCCGAGAAACCAAATGTCCTAAATGAAGATCTATTGAAGTAGTATCACATTTTGCAAAGTTAGGATAAGGGTCAATTTCTATAAGTCCCTCCTTTATAGCCTCTTCTATAGCTTTACTGCTTAAAACCACTTAACGTTATATGTTGAAAAGAATATCGTCATTACTCACCATTATCACTCTATTCATCTCAAACGGAAAATCTGGCAAAACCACTACATATCCATCTGGAGTCTCTTCAAGAACCGTTACCTTAAGATAGAAAGTGTTATTCTTTTGCTGGAGCAGATCTTCCCATGCAAACATGTTGAAAGGTATGCCATCTCTAGTGTAACACTTTATACCTATTTCGTTAGTAAAAATACCCTCTGAAACTTTCTCACATTTTAGCCACCCGGTCATTTTGACCTCCTCTCTATGTTTTTTAAAAGTATAAAGAAAAAATCTCTTCATGTCAAGATGACAGCATTCCTCAAAAATAATCTACACAAAAGGGTATTGTTTCCGTAGATTGCCGTTAGACTTTAATCATAAAGACATAAAAGAGACATAAAAGGTGGCAGGGACTGCCGAAAAATCAGGATTTCAGCGACACCACAAGTGTCGTGGCAAATGTAAGAGGGCTCTCCCATTGGATGAAAAAGGATTAGAGTTTTTTATGATTAAAATTTGTCGTATAAATCCTGTTTCGAGGCAGGGATCCTTGAAAAATCAGAGATTTTTCAGGGCTGAGTTCCTCTGCCCCACAAGATCTCTGATTTTCCTGGCACCCCTGCCGCAAAAGCACCTATTTCTAATTCTAACGGCAATCTACGGAGCCCTGCTGAATTGTCGATGCAATTTCAACTACAACTTTTGGAGGCTGGCAAATTCGGGAAATCTGGTTTTGAGGCAATACAGGTGCTCTGATTTTACGGACAAATTTTGATCTAATAGAGTACTTCATTCGATACTGCTGTAGATAGGTTATAATAAATAAATGAGGATTATCTCTGTAGGCGGTGCCCACAGTGGGTGTGGGAAGACACTGGTAGCCGAATTGCTCCTGAGATCCTTAAAGGGCAGATGGGCGGCCCTGAAATACACGAAGAGGGCCCTGTATACAAGCCTCAGCGAGGGCACCTCAGATGAACCACCGCACAAAGACACGGCAAGGCTCAGACGTGCAGGCGCCAGAAGGGTGTTGTGGCTTCAGTCTCCCCCTGATGCAATAGTGGAGGCACTACCGATGGCACTTCAGATGGTCTCCGACTGTGATGGACTCGTCACAGAGGGTAATTCATTGATT
>WGER01000080.1 GCA_015492645.1 Nitrospirota bacterium | reverse complement strand
CCCACCCTGTTATGGAGTATGGGGGTCCAGAGGCCCTCAAAGCCCGCCTCGAGGAGCGCAGGTTGTATCCCATTGGTGGGGCAGACCCTCATGCACTCCCCACACTTTATACATCTCCGTAGAAAGTCCTCCTCCCTGATCGACCCGGGAGGTCTGATCACAGAGGGCATAGATCGGGTAGAAGCACTCACTGTCCCCCTGAGGACAGGGAAGAGGGCAAGACCAAGGACCGCCGTCTCAATTAGTCTCCTCCTGTTTATCTCAACAGGGGCCTGCAGGGAACTGTTCTCCCTCTGCAGCCCGAAGTGTATCGCCCCTTCAGGGCAGTCATCGATGCAGTTCATGCATAGGTGACACTCATGATACCTTATCTGTCTGTGGGGGTCACATCCCCCGTGGCAGTCCCTGAGGCACTTCATACAGTCAGTGCAACGCTGTACATCCCTCCATATACGGAATAAGGAGAATCTGGACAGCAGGCCCAGCAGTGCCCCGAGAGGGCAGAGGACCCTGCACCAGAACCTCTGTATAAACCTGTTTGCAAAGAGTATCGCCAGGAACAGAAGGCCAAGGAGCACCGCCCCGTGATATATGAACCTCTTTGGATACAGGCCGGGTAGGGCTGAAGGCATCAGGACAGTGGACGCAGTCCTCGTAAAGAGGGATATGGGGTCAAACAGGCCCACCTGTAGAGGACCAAGCACTGCAAGGCCGAGCAGCCCAGAGAGGATATAGTACTTCAGATTATAGAGCCTCCTGTAGGTGTTCATCCTGTAGTCCTCTGCCGCCTTTGTCCTCAAAAGTATCCTGCTCACCCACTGGTTCAGTACACCAAAGGGACACACCCAGGAACAGAAGAACCTCCCGATGAAGAGTGTAGGGATGATTACCACAAGCGACAGGGCGAGTCCCTTGTAGAGGGTCCAACTACTGAGGAGGGTTGACAGTGCAATCAGTGGGTCAATCTTCAGAAAGAGGTTTATCTCATAACCCTTCATGTGGCGGAAATCCGTGATCGCAACCAGCACAATAAAAAGGACAAAGAAGAATGCCCCGTAGAGCCTTCTTATGTTGCTGAGACTGAGTATCTTATCCCACATGTATCTCCTCGTAGTGCAAAGACCTCCAGTCTCTTGTGCCGAGCCCCCTCTGTTCACCTATGATGAGAAAAGGGATATCTGGACTGAGTTCAAGAAACCTGACGGAGTAACTGTCGAGGGCAACCTCATCTGTGCCGGCCAGGATGGTGTTCTCTACCGAGACATCGGACAGACTGCCACCCGTAGGGCCGTTTCTCTTCAACACCCTTATGGCATCCACAATGGTGAGCGTGGGGCGGATTGCCGTGGCGAGGTCTGCAATAGAGGTGTGAATCTGTTGGTGCAGACGGTTCCTCCTGCCACCAAGGACCCCATACCAGTTCTTCATTGCTATGGTGCAACCGCTGAGGGAGTGGTGTTTTACTATGGGCATGTTTATCACCCTGTCAACCTGGTGATAGAATTTACTCACAGGCCATACCTTAAGTATCTCACCCTTCAGATCAGTGAGCAGGAAGTCTGACTCGGTGGTGATCTTTACTCTCCCCCCTGCCTTCTCTGTCTCGGGTCCTATGCCTGAACGGTGAAAACACCTGTAGGGGTCATTGATGGTCGCATCGGTAACCCACACCTCTCCGGCCCCTGCCTGAAGACATGCCCTTACTGCTGCACCAACGAGGACGGGATTGGTGGTGGCAGCCTGTTCAGGTTGTCGATCCCATCCCACATTCGGTTTGATGAGAACCCTCTCCCCCGGTCTCACGAACCGTCCAATTCCCCCGAGCCTTTCCAGGGCGGCCTGGAGCATCTTCTCCGGATCCTTTCCCCTCACTATCACCATCTTCGGATACACAGAAGGCACCTCAACCCTGTAGTCGCGGAATGTATAGACCTTTTCTGTCCTCCTCCTCACTGGTATGTCACTGTAAAGGAGATAACTGGCACCAAGGATACCACCTGAAAGCCCGCATAGCCCAAGTAGCCTCTTCAGGAAATCCCTCCTGCTCAGGGGTGGTGCCCTATGGGAGTGTTTTGAAGGCAACCCTCTTCACCTCCCTGAGGACCTGTGTCAATTGAGCAGGTCCTACCTCTCCAAAGACCATATAGGTATATCCCCCTGAGGGTATTATGTACCAGTTCCCCTCATAGGGGTCTTCAATCCTGAAAAGGGATAGCCCCTCTGAGGTGAGTGAGTTGTATTTTATGCCGGATTCTTTCAGGAACCCCAGGAGGCTGTTTAATATCTCTCCACCTCTGTCTTCAACAAGGGAGACCTCAACCCTTCTGCCTCCAAGGTCATATTCCCTTGCCAGCACATTATTCAACAGGGATAACCCCCGGTAGGCCTCCCTGTAGTATCTCGTCCTGAGGGGTGTACCCATCCTCGGCAGTCTGTTGAGCATCTGAAGGTCCTCTGTCTGGCGGGGCAGGGTCTTTGAGACCTCCCGTGCCACCTCTGTCAGGGGGATGTCAGGTCTGTACCCGAGGACCCTCACATAAAAGGGTCCCTTTATAAAGGTTACAAGCCCCTCTGTGATGTATCCCTGCTGGCCTACATCTATGGGGCTCATTCCATCGGTCCTCTCGTCCTCAAGGACCCCCAGGGCCTGAAGTGGAGTGCCCATATCGTAGAGTTCCACTTTAAGCCCTGGTGTATCCTCTGCTGGACTCGCCTTATATTCAGACACCCTCAGTTCCCTGAACCCTGCACTTATGAAGTACTCAGCATGCCCGTCGATGTACTCATAGAGGTCTTCCTTTGTGTATTTCTTTACATGTCCAGACTGTGTAAACCCCTTAATCCGGATGGTCTGAGACACACCGGATGAACCCCTCGGAGAGTACACCACCCGTGAGGGGTCATAACTCTGGCCTTCCAGGTAAAGCCCTGTACCGATGACGGGCAGCATCAGTAACAGGAGTATCCTTTTAAGGTTAGGCATTTAATCTCAGAAGACTGTCTGCCTCTGCGAGTAGTCTCTTCACAGGTAGCCCGTAGGGGCAGACCCTTTCACAACTGGGCTCGCTGCAGGTCGAGCACGATTCTGCCTTTTGCCTGAGGTTCTGGTATGCCTGCATCGCGGCCTTCTCCATCCCGTAGTCCAGAAAGTACATCCTGTATCTCAGGATGGTGGCTGATGCTACACCCTCAGGACAGGCATCCTCGCAGGCCCCACAGCCGGTTCTGCAGTACTCCCTCCAGTATAAAGTGGCATATTTCCTCAGTGTTCTGTCGTCCCTACTGGTGAATGGCCTGCCTGATGCCCTCAGGTAGAGGTTCAGGTCTGCTATTGACTTGATTGTTATGACCAGTCCGCTTACCTCCCTGTGTTTCAGGACCCACTTAAGGGCTGCTGTCTCAAAGGGCTCCTCATCAGACTTCAGTTCCATATCTTTGGCACCGGCAAGGGTCTTCATCGCAACAACCCCTATTCCCCTCCTGTGCGCCTCTCTGATCACCTCTGGTAGTTTGGGGAATTTCATAAAGTTGAAGGCGGTCATTATCAGGTCAAAATGGTCTGACCTGATTGCTTCCAGAAGAAGGGGTTCCATATTGTGGGGGCCATGGGAGGAGACCGCAAGGAACCTCACCTTACCCTGCCCCTTGAGGGTCTCAAAGGCAGAGAGCATCTCCTCGCTGAGAAGTCTCTGCCGCTCCTCTTCCAGTCTTCTGGACGACTCCCCTATGGCATGTACAAAGCATATGTCTATGTAATCAGTCCTGAGCCGTTTCAGGCTCCCCTCTACTGCCCTTATGTAGTCGGTCTTCTTCGCCTCCTTCGGCAGGTGCTTTGGATAACCTCCACGGTTGCAGAACTTTGATGCGATGATTATCTTCTCCCGCCTTATCCTCTTCATCGCCTCACCGAACCTCTCCTCTGCAGGCCCATAATCCGGGGCCGTATCAAAGTAGTTTATCCCCCTGTCTATTGCGCGGAGTATCAGGGAGGGTGGAGGCGCCTTTCCAGTACCCATGGAGATGTCACTCATCTTCAGACCTGTCCTGCCGAGTGCTCTATAAGCCCTTACACGGGGTGGCCCCTCCGCCTCGGTACCATCCAGTGGGATGAGGAGGGAGCCTGCAAAAAGTGATGCCTTTAAAAAGTCTCTCCTGTCCATGCCAGTCTCCTTTTGATTTTATTATAAAGATTTTTTATTATAAACTTACAATGAAGAAGAAAACACTCCTGTTACACCTTTGCCTCGTTGTACTGGTCGGTCTGGCTTGTTATTCTAATACACTGAACTCTCCCCTTCTGTTTGATGACATCCCGAAGATAAAGAATGAGCCCCTTATAAGAGACCTGGGAAGATTCCTCAGCCTTCAGACACACATACCCGCCAATGGTATCTTCTTAGCCTTTTATCCTGTCAAAAAACGCTCTTAACGGGTGAAACTCCATCTCCATTTGAGGGAGAGGGGGATGAGGGTGAATTATGAAGGGGAGAGGTTTTTGATTTCTCTCAGTAGAATTGTGTAATATAGAGCTGTTATTAACAGAGGGAGGTCCGCCATGAAACAGAGGGGCTTTACCCTGGTAGAACTGGCAATAGTCCTTGTAATAATAGGGATTATACTCGGGGCGGTCCTGAAGGGTCAGGAGTTGATCAACAATGCCAAGGTGAAGAGGGTTCAGAGGGATATGAAGGGGCT
>WGER01000079.1 GCA_015492645.1 Nitrospirota bacterium | reverse complement strand
CTATGTAAGATTTCATAACTGCTTGATTCTTAAGAAAATTATCAATCGTTATTAAAAATGCGGATTTTAGGATCTACGGTATCCGTATGGAATTGACAATCCTTCGCAATTAATTTTATTATAAAGAACGGCAAATAATTGCCTATCGGGACTCATGGAATGTGTAGGTTAGCAGCAATAACATCGGAGGAGTATATTTCACCCCTTGAAAACATCGCTGCCCTTGAGGCGATGAAAGAGGGGTATGATGGTTCAGGGATGGGGTTAATCCTGAAGAACCTGGGAGGTGAGTTTGAAGAACTCAAGGATTATCCAATCCTTTCGGGTATCTGTACGAAGGAAGGTGTCAGAAAACTGGACGAGTTTATGGACTATATGGGATTTAAACTCATTTACACCTGGACTCCAAAGACAAGACAAGTATCAGGTATAACTCCCAGAGACTACTACTTCGGTAGGGTATATGATTATCCTGATGAATTCAAAGACAAGTCCTGGGAGGAGAAGGAGGACCTCCTCCTGAGGACGAGGGTTACCCTCAGGAGGATGGGAGAGGCTGACGAGTCTATAATTGTATTTTCCTTCTATCCGGATGTCCTCACCATAAAGGAGGTGGGTGACCCTGTTGACCTTGGAGAGTTCTTTGGCTTTGACAGGTCAGATCTGAAGGCGAAGATCATCTTTGCCCAGGGCAGACAGAATACCAACTACCAGATCAATCTCTATGCATGTCATCCCTTTTTTATACAGGGCTATGGTTCTATGACGAATGGTGAGAATACCGCCTTTGTGCCGATAAGGGAGTTCCTGATGAGTAGAGGGTTCCCGGGCTATATTGGCTACCAGAGTGACAGTGAGGTATTCACCCATATACTGCATTACACCTGCAAGAGGCTGGGGCTTCCCCTCATATATTACAAGGATATTATAACACCCATGAAGACAGAGGAGATAGAGGAGAGGGAGGACAGGGACCTGGTGAAGATGCTGAAGGTGACCCTTAGACCCCTCTGTATTGATGGCCCCAACTGTGTTATAGGGTTCACCCCTGACGGAACCTGTTTTATGGTGCAGGACACAAAGAAACTCCGTCCGGGGGTGGTTGGAGGGGTGAAGGGACGCGTTGGTCTCATGTCTGAGGTGTGTGGGCTGGACAATGTGGTCCCCCAGAGGGATACATCCAAGGATGTATTCCCCATGAAATACGACATGGTGATTGTATCACCAGAGGCAAAAGAGGTGAAGGTATGGAACCAGAGGTACGGCTGGACCACAATCATAAACTCAGCCTGAAGGAGTTTCCATACATCATCCAGTGGCGGGATGACCGCTGCAAGCGGTGTGGTCGTTGTACTGCGGTCTGTCCCATGTTTGCCATTGAGCCCACTGTGGTGGTGAAGAGGGAGGTGGTCTCTGAGGGACCTGTGCCCACACCGAAGGAGGTGAGGCGACTGGAAACTGTGATAAGACAGTCCACTGATATAAACAGGTACTGTACAGGCTGTGCCACCTGCTCTCTTGTCTGCCCCAATGAAGCGATAGAGCCCCATTACAATCCACAGCACAAGTTTCTATTTCACAAGAACAGAGGAGGATATCCCTACAGGCGTGGAGGCAGGAGGAATGATCCCTCCCCTTCAACCCTTGACAGACTGAAGTTTACAAGGATATCAATGCTTACAGACCCCGCACTTGATGCTGGCCGTCATGAGTTCAGGATAAGGACATATCTGGGCAGGATACTGCCTGCCGAGGAACTGCCAATAAAACTGGTAAACGGTAAGGCAACTCTGGACACGAGTTCTGATAAGTTCATTCCACCTGTCAGGGAGATCTACCCTGTAATGATAGGCAGTATGTCAATAGGGGCGCTTTCTCCATACATGTGGGAGGGCCTTGCCATGGGCATCACCTATCTGAACGAAGTGGAGGGGATGCCTGTGGTGATGTGTTCTGGTGAAGGTGGTATGCCCCCGAGGCTACTGAAGTCCAGATTCATCAAGTACTTCATCATACAGATCGCCTCGGGTTACTTCGGCTGGGACGAGATAATAAGGGCGATCCCGCACATGGTGGAGGACCCCTGTGCTATAGAGATCAAGTACGGACAGGGGGCAAAGCCCGGAGACGGTGGGCTCCTCATGGCCCATAAGGTGTTGAAGTTGATTGCCGAGATCAGGGGTGTGCCGATGGGGGTTGACCTTCCATCTCCGCCCACCCATCAGACGAAGTACTCCATAGAGGAGTCAGTCGCAAAGATGATCCAGTCTATGTATATGGCCTGGGGCTTCAGGGTCCCTGTATATCCTAAGATATCCGGCACGAGGACGGCAAAGGCGGTCCTTAACAACCTGGTGAGAAATCCCTATGCTGCTGCCCTATGTATAGATGGTGAGGATGGCGGAACAGGGGCTGCATACAACGTCTCTATGGACAAGATGGGACACCCGATAGCCTCAAACATAAGGGAGTGTTACCTTGAACTGGTCAAGCAGGGCAAGCAGAACGAGATACCCCTTATTGCAGCAGGTGGTATCGGTAAGACAGGCAACCTTGCTGCAAATGCTGCAGCACTTTTTATGCTCGGTGCCTCTGCAGTTGCTATAGGGAAGTACATAATGCAGGCCGCAGCAGGTTGCTTTGGTGATGAGTACAACAGGTGCAATGTCTGTAACATCGGGAGGTGTCCGAGAGGGATAACCACCCAGGATCCGAAACTCTACAGGCGGCTCGATCCTGAGAAGGTGGCGGAGAGGGTGGTTGAGGTGTTCAAGGCCCTTGATGTGGAGTTACGGAAGATATTTGCACCTATGGGCAGAAGTACGGAACTACCCATAGGGATGTCTGATGGTATAAGTGCAGATGATCCAGGTATTGCGGAGAGGTTACAGATAAGTTATGCCTGTTAGGACAGAGACAGCAGAACTAAAAAGGGTTACCATTTACGGAAAGAGGGATGGTAAGAGGGTCCCCTCAAGGGTCCTCGAGGCGGAGATCCAGGAGGCTGTCCGTGCTGGTGCAAAGGAGATCCATGTAATTGCAGATGGTCAGCACGGCATAGGTGGTCGGATCTGGCCTCAATTTGGTCCTGTAAAGGTGATTGTTGAAGGCCCTGTCGGGCAGAGGCTGGGCAGTATGGGGATGTTCGGCACCGAGATAATAGTGAAAAACAGTGCATCTGATGATGTGGGCTGGCTGAACTGTGGGGCGAAGATAACAGTCCTCGGAGATGTAACGAACGGGGCGCACAATGCTGCGGCACAGGGGATTTTGTATGTGCAGGGTAGCGGTGGTGCCAGGTGTGATACCATGACGAAACATAACCCGAAGTTTGATCCTCCTCAGTCCTGGTACTTCAGGGATGTGGGTGACACCTTTGCAGAGTTCAAGGCAGGTGGTATCGCCGTGGTCTGTGGTGTGAATCCAAGGAACCCGAAGAACATCCTTGGCTACCGGCCCTGTGTGGGGATGGTCGGTGGGGTGATATACTTCCGTGGTGAGATAGAGGGTTACAGTGAGTACGATGTGAAACTACTCGAACTGACGGATCAGGACTGGGACTGGCTCCGTGAGAATATGAAGACCTATCTTGAAGCAATACAGAGGACAGAGTTTTACAGGGAACTCACCTCTGACAGGAAGGCATGGCGTAAACTCGTCCCCTACACTGCTCAGGAGAGGGCGCGACGGAAACCGTTCAAGATGGGCATAGATGAATTCAGAAAGAAGATATGGGAGCCGGGAGTTGGAGAGGGTGGAATCTTTGCTGAGTATCTCGACCACCCATTAACAGTGCTACCCTATATCACCACGGGCAGGGATCGGAGGTACAGACCTGTATGGAACAACCAGAAGTATGCACCACCCTGTGAGTTCAGTTGTCCAAGCGGTATTCCGACACCGCAGAGGACACATCTGATCAGACAGGGAAGGGTTGAGGAGGCGATAGGGCTGATACTTAAATACTCCCCCCTTCCAGCAACCGTCTGTGGTGAGATATGCCCGAACCTCTGTATGGATGCCTGTACCCGCGGAAGACTTGACAGACCGATCAGTATAAAGACCCTGGGTAAGGCCTCCCTGAAGGCACCTTTACCCCAAAAGGCCCCTTCTACAGGGAAGAAGGTGGCAGTGATAGGTGGAGGTCCTGGTGGTATCTCTGCTGCATGGCAACTCGCCCTCAAAGGGTATGAGGTGGCCATCTATGAGGCCGAGGACCAACTCGGTGGCAAACTGGAGTACTGTATACCCAGGGAGAGATTGCCTCAGCAGGTGCTGAAAGAGGAGTTAAAGCGAGTGGAGGAGATCGGGATAAAGGTGCATCTCCGCTACAGGGTGGACAGTAATGCCTTCAAACAGATATATGAGACCCATGATGCGGTGGTCGTGGCAGTGGGTGCCCATAGACCGAGGAAACTGAACGTTCCAGGCAGTGAAGATATGGTGAGTGCCTATGAGTTCCTGAGAGAGATCAATCTCGGCAGCAGACCCGATCTTACAGGTAAGAAGGTGGTTATAGTGGGTGCCGGTAATGTGGGTATGGATGTGGCTGCTCAGGCATTCCATTCCGGGGCTGAAGAGGTGACTGCTGTGGACATACAGAAGCCTGCTGCATTTGGAACAGAACTGGAGATAGCCAAATCCCTGGGAACAAAGGTTCTATGGCCAAAGTTCACTGAGAGGTACGACAGAAAAGAGAGGAGGATATACTTTACAGATGGAACATCCTTAGAGGCAGACCTTGTAGTGGTCTCTATTGGTGATATGCCGGCAACTGACTTTCTACCACCCTCTGTACATACCCATCCCCAGGGATGGATTGAGGCAGACGAGGCAGGTCACACCTCTGACCCTAAGATCTTTGCTATAGGTGATGTGACCAGGCTGGGGCTTGTCACCCATGCGATAGGCCATGGAAGAAGGGCCGCGGAAGCGGTTCATGCCTTTCTGACAGGCAGATCCTACTACAGGCCTCCACTGAAACCGATGATCTCCTACGACAGGATAAAGACGGCTTATTATGAGGTTGCAAGAGGTCAGGTAGAACCAACCGTAGAGTCAGAGGCACTCAGGTGTATGTCCTGTGGGGTATGTAGAGACTGTCACATGTGTGAGACCACCTGTTACTATGGTGCGATATCCCGTCAGGAACACGACGATGGCTCCTTTGCCTATGTGGTGAACGATGACCTATGCATAGGATGCGGTTTCTGCGCTGGTGTATGTCCCTGTGGGATATGGGAGATGGAGGAGAATGTATAAGGAGGCAAGGGATGCCTATCTATGAATATGAATGTAACAAATGTGGAGAGGAATTTGAGAGACTCGTCTTCGGAAGGGCTGAAGTGAGATGCCCAGCCTGTGATAGTGATGATGTAAGGAAGAAGTTCTCTGTTTTTGGGATGAGCGGGGTTGAAAGGCCCTTTGCTGGAACCAACTCTTCAGGTTGTTCCACCTGCAGCAGTTCTTCCTGCAAGACCTGCCACTGATTATCATACCTCCTCATGTTGACCCATACCGTGTGGTTAATCCCTTCGGCCCATTTCATGATCTGCGAAACATCTCGTCCTGCTTAATGCCTGGCCTTTGCCCTATCGCCTCTCTTGAATACAGTTTCATCAAAGGTCAGGACGCAGAACGGATTTAAAATAAAGAAATAAAAAATATGATATAATATAAAAAATAAAAATTAGTTGACAGGAGGATTTGAGTGTTTCTTGTATCGGTAGATATTCAGAAGTGCAAGGGATGTGGGGGGTGTGTGATAATATGTCCTCGTGATGTCTTTGAACTCCAGCAGGAAGGGGCTTCTGCAGTGAAGATGAGAGATTGTGTGTATTGTGAGAGTTGTCTCAGTGTCTGCCCAGCAGAGGCTCTCACCATTGCTGACATATAAAAAGAGGGACCTCGAAGGTCCCTCTTTCTAAAGGACAACAGTTTCTCTTGTGCCTATTTCTTCTGGATATAGAGTTCCCAATATCCCTTGTCTTCCAGTTTTACCACCTCAATAGGATATCCCTGTTTTTCACAGAATCGCGGAATGGTGTCCTCCGCTGATGCGGGGGCGTCAGTGATCACCTTCAGGATATCTCCACTCTTCATCTGCTCGAGTTTCTTTTTTGTGAGGACCAGAGGGTATGGACATACCCTGCCCAGCACGTCAAGCACTTCAGTGGGCTCCATTGTCTTCAATTCAGCCATTCTCTCTCCTCCTATCTCAAAAAATTTCGTAGAGGCTATGCCTCCTTAGAAGTAAAGTACCTGGTCTGCAGTCTCTATTTCTTTCATTATATCATCAAACGGTACCACCTGGGTGGTCACCTCTGCACCCAGTTCTTCTGCATCCATCACTATGTCATCCTGACTGAGTCCAAATCTCTCAAGGTCCTCCTTGCAGACAAGGACCTTCAGGTCGAGCAAAAGGGCATTCTTCAGGTGCATCTCCTGGGAGGTAACACCATAGATATCAAGGGCCTTCTGGTTTTTCAGACAGTTAAGTACTCCTTCGCCGATAAAGGCAATCACTGGCTCAACCCCCTGACCATCTTCAAGATGAATCTCAGCAGTCTGGCTTGCGATCGCATGGGTAAGGGCGAGCCTTGTGGTCTCGGCCTTATAGGGCAACTTATTTACGACAAAGGCATATCTCTTTATCATTATTCACCTCCTATATGCACTAATCTATCTGCATTGTAAATACTTGCAAGATACCAGTCCATACTATAAATCTGAAACCCCTCCATAACATCCTCCTCCTGTATCCCCCTTGCCTTTCCACAGGCCTCGCACATGGTTATCTGGAACCTCCCTGTCCCGAGCAGTTCTTTGATAGTCTCAGCCAGATGGGAGTAATCTCTGAATTTGCTCTGGTTCTTTTTCGCGAGCATGGTAGCATTACCCGAAAGCCAGAAGTCGACCTCGTGACCCTTCTTTATTGCTGCCTCAGCGAGTTTGACTGCAAAATCCAGTGTCAATGAACCTACCAGTGAAGAAAAACACCCTATGGTGAGTTTTCCCATTATTCACCTCCCTATAACCATAGAATTTTTTCGTAGTCATTAAAGATGAGATCAACAAGTCCGTCGTAGTTGAGCACTTTCACCTTGGGATCAACCTTGTCATCCGAAAAACCTCTTGTAGCAAGATCTTCAGAGAGGGCATAAAACTCGGCATTCCTTGAGAGAATCGGGGATGGTTGTCCATCCTTTTTTACTGTTGCATGATAGACCCCGTTCTGGACCAGTATGATACCCAGTTTTTCAGCCTTTAACCTGTCCAGGACTTCTGGCTCCCTGTACTCATGGACGAAGACTGCCAGTTTCATTGCCCCACACCTCCTTTTGGTTTATTTTTAGATGGCCTAATTTTATAACAATAAATATCTTCAAAAGTCAACCATTCTGTAATTATGATTCATAACTTTTTTAATTCTAAGATTCTAATATTATCTTATAGTGAGTTATATTGTTTTGTTTAAGACCCTTGCCATTTCTTCCTGTTTGAGCCAGTTACCGTATATAACACCTCTGGAGAGATACCTATTTATCAGATCTTTTAAGGATGGATGAACCCTTCCCCCTTTTGACTTTCCGAAAGGAGTCTGGGGGAGTGGCATAAAGGTATGGGCATGTATCCTGGCCCCCATTTTGATTAGATCTGTGATGACCAGGATGGTTTGCCTTATGTCCTCTTCTGTCTCTCCTGGTAGTCCAAATATAAAGTCCACATTCGGTGTCAGCCCTGCCCTCCTGGTGATCTCTACAGCCCTGTAGACATCCTCAACAGTATGACCCCTGTGGCAATGGTCCAGAAGCCTCTGACTACCTGTCTGGGCACCGATGACGAGATTGGTGTTGTCGGCGTATCTGAGGAGGAGATGGATTGTCTCTTCAGTAACGTGTTCTGGTCTTACCTCAGACGGGAAGGAACCAAAGAAGATTCTGCCTTCAGGGCCAACAGTCCTTCGCACTTCCTTCAGTAATTCTTCTACAGACACTGGGTTTAAACTCCTGCCGTCCACCGAACCATAACCAAAGGCATTGGGTGTGATGAACCTGATGTCCCGTTTTCCTCTTTTCCTTAAAGCATTCACGTATCTACAGATTATATCTATATCTCTGTGTCTTGGTCTTGTTCCAAAGAGGTAGGGGGTTTGACAGAAACGGCATAGATAGGGACACCCTCTCGTAATCTCTACAGGCCCAAGGGCATTGAATCTCAGAGAAAAGGGATGATATCTATTGATATCAACAGGCCCTCTCCTGCCGGTGTAGCGGTATTCTCCCCTGTCCTCTATAAAGGCGATACCCTTTATCTCTTTGAGTTCCCTCTTCTGCACAACGGCATCAAGCAGATCAGGTAAGGTCTCCTCAGCCTCACCTCTTACCACTATATCAAACCCCATCCTTAAGGTCTCCTGAGGCGCTCCTGTTGGATGGGGCCCACCTGCAATTGCAACTACTCTATGGTTGTATTGGGTTTTTACCCTTGCGATAAGCCCCCCGGTCTCTTTGAGTTGTGTGGTGAAAAATGGAACTCCCAGGATCACCCTCTCGTAGAGGTTGACAATCTGCTGGAGGAGACAGAAGAGGTCATCTTCAGTTCTTGCGAGGAGTATGGGGATTTTACTCCATAATGGGTGTAACTCAAGGGCACCTAACAGTGCATTAATACTGTATCTGTTATGTTTTCTGTATAAAAAGACGAGGCAGACATTCATTTTTTATTATAACTCGAAAAGAGCAGATATTTGACCTTGTATCGGATACCGGGTCACCCGCCGCTTTCCAGAGTTTTGAGTGAAATTCTATCGGCAGTTTAGGAGGATGATAAAACTGTTGAGATATGTTCTCCATTTTTTATATTATTTTATTTATAAAAAAGATTCCTGAGGAGGACAGCCCTATGGAGAGGATCTTTGTAGGCCTGGATGGGGGCTCTGTTAGTATAAAGGCGGTGGTACTAAGAGGGGGGGAACCTGTAGAGTGGCACTATGAAAGACACCACGGACATCCTGTTGAGGTGGCCTTCCGGTTATTGGATAGACTCTTGAGGCATTATGAACGAATGGAGATCGCAATCACAGGCACAACTGGAAAATTGATAGCCACTGCAGTGGGGCTACCCCACATCAATGAACTCCTTGCGATCCAGAAGGCCACTGAGAGGCTTCATCCAGAAGTGAGGACGATAATTGAGATGGGAGGCGAGGATTCAAAGTTAATAATCCTGAAGGACGGTATGATCAGCGACTTTTCCATGAACTCCGTGTGTGCTGCTGGCACAGGCAGTTTCCTGGATCAGCAGGCGGAAAGACTGAGACTCACGATAGAGGAGTTCTCAGAACTGGCCCTCAGGTCCCAGAACCCTCCAAGGATTGCTGGAAGGTGCAGTGTCTTTGCAAAGTCAGACATGATCCACCTTCAGCAGATTGCCACCCCTGTGGAGGACATAGTGGCAGGGCTCTGTTTTGCAGTGGCAAGGAATTTTAAGGGGAGTATCGTCAGAGGGAGGACCCTTCCTGGAAAGGTCGCCTTTATGGGAGGGGTTGCCCTGAACCGGGCCGTGGTGAGGGCATTCAGAGAGGTCTTTGAGTTGGAGGAACTGATCATCCCGGAGAGACCTGAGATGATGGGTGCACTGGGGTGTGCCTGGAGGGCAGAGGAAGAAGGTCTCCTGAGGCAGGTAACCCGGGGGGAACTGCGCCCGGGTATAAGGGAGGGGATCTCGAACAGGACCCACCTGAGGCCGCTTGTGAGTGACTGGGAAGACTTCAGCAAAAGACACCTTCAAAGGGATGACAGGGTCTACACACCACCGGAGGGGAGCAAGACAAGGGCGTATCTGGGGATAGACATCGGTTCTATAAGCACCAACCTTGCAGTCGTGGATGAGGAGGGCAAACTCCTGGCAAAGAGGTATCTCATGACAGCAGGCAGACCTATTGAAGCAGTGAGGCAGGGATTGAGAGAGATCGCAGAGGAACTTGGAGACAGGATTGAGATTGTCGGGGTCGGCACTACAGGCTCGGGCAGGTACATGATTGGCGACTTTGTAGGCGCGGACATCGTAAAGAACGAGATCACGGCTCAGGCCACCGCAGCAATCCAGATAGACCCTGAGGTGGATACCATATTTGAGATAGGGGGTCAGGACTCCAAATACATAAGTATCCAGGATGGGGTGATAGTGGACTTTGAGATGAACAAGGCCTGTGCTGCTGGCACAGGTAGTTTCCTTGAGGAACAGGCTGAGAGGTTAAAGGTCTCGATAAAGGGTGAGTTTGCTGAATGTGCCTTCAGGGCAGATGGGCCCTGCAGGTTGGGTGAGAGATGCACGGTCTTTATGGAGAACTCCCTGATGGCAAACCTCCAGAAGGGTGCCAAAAGGGATGATCTGCTGGCAGGACTTTCTTACTCTATTGTGGAGAACTACATAAACAGGGTGGTTGCTGGCAAGAGGATTGGAGAGAGGATCTTCTTTCAGGGTGGCACCGCCTTTAATAAGGCGGTGGTGGCCGCATTTGAGAGTTTTCTCAAAAAGAAGATCACCGTGCCTCCCCATCATGATGTAACAGGTGCCATCGGGATGGCCCTCATAGCAAGGGATTATATGAAGAACAATCCTGGTAAAAGGACCAGGTTTAAGGGGTTTGATCTCGCCCATAGGAGGTATGAACAGAAGTCCTTCCAGTGTCGGGGCTGTGAGAATCTCTGTGAGATAAACAGGGTGAGGATAGAGGGTGAGGAGGATTTCCTCTACTATGGAGGCAGGTGTGAGAAGTATGATATCAGGAGAAAGGCTGCACAGGATGTGCCGGACCTCTTCGGATTCAGGGAAGAGGCCCTCTGGCTTTCCCATAAACAGTGGCTGGACCGAAAGGATCGGGATACCAGAAGAGGCCCAATAGGGCTGCCTTATGTATTCTTCTTTCATGATTATCTTCCCTACTGGAGTACACTACTTCAGGAACTCGGCTTTGACCTGCATCTGTCGGGAAGAACCAACAGACAGATAGTCACCCTTGGTGTTGAGACCATCCTTGCAGAGACGTGTTTTCCTGTAAAGGTTGCCTACGGACATGTGAGGGCACTACTTCAGAAGGGTATCAAGAGACTCTTTATCCCGAGTTTCGTTAATATGGCACTTCCAGAGGACCCCTATCAGAGAGGTCATGCCTGTCCACTTGTCCAGAGTTTTCCCTATCAGGTGAGGGTTGCCTTCAGGGATGCCGAGATAATAGCACCTGTGGTGAAACTCAAAGAAGGCAGGGATGGTCTTTACAGGGAGTTGAAGAGGGTACTTGGACCTCTTGGGGTGAAGGGGTCAGAACTGAAAGAGGCGATGCAGAGGGCAGAAGAGGCACAGAAGAGGTTCATCCACACCCTGAGGGCAAAGGCCAGGGAGGTGCTTGAACATATAGACAGACCAGCAGTGGTGCTGGTTGGAAGATCATACAATGCCACAGACATGGGTATGAATCTTGAGATACCAAGAAAACTGGCCACCCTGGGTGTACTTGCCATACCGATGGACTTTATTCCGGAAGAGGAGGTCTATCAGGATTGGCCTGATATGTACTGGCGTTCTGGCCAGAGGCTCCTTAGAGTGGCAAGGGGAATCAAGAGATACAAGAACCTGTATCCCATATTTATCAGTAACTTCTCCTGTGGACCTGATTCCTTCATCTGTAAATACTTTGAAAGGCAGTTGAGCGGCAGACCCTTCCTCCAGTTAGAGATAGATGAACATAGTGCGGATGCGGGAATTATAACCCGTTGCGAGGCCTTTCTGGACAGCATCGAGGCCCAGAAGAGGAAGGGAAAGTTGAGAGAGACCGAGTTCGTGCCACCCAGAAGGGTCCATATAAATACCAATGACTCCAGGAAGAGGACCATCTATATACCCTATATGTGTGAGCATGCCCATGCAATAGAGGCTGCATTCCGCTACTGCGGGATTGATGCAGAGGTGTTACCTGAGAGTACACACGATGCCCTTGAACTTGGCAGAAAGTTTGTCTCGGGTAAGGAGTGCTTTCCCTGTGCAGTGACCACAGGGGATATGGTAAAAAAGGTCCTCTCACCGGGGTTCAGGCCTGAAAGGTCTGCATTCTTTATGCCCTCAGGTACTGGACCATGCAGATTCGGTCAGTATAACCTCTTCCAGAGGATGGTCCTTGAGAAACTCGGCCTCAATGACGTACCGATATACTCTCCTGTACAGGATGTGACCCTTTACAGGGACCTCGGCCTGGTGGGTAATGAGTTCATAAAGCGGGCATGGCAGGGTGTGGTTGCCTATGATCTCCTGTTGAAGTGTCTGCATGAGTGTAGACCCTATGAGGCGGAAGAGGGACTCACAGAGGCCCTCTACAGGAATTATCTGAGAAACCTGAGAGATGCCCTGTCCAGTTCCAACGGGGCCATTGATGAAGTGGTTGCATCAATGGCCAAGGATTTCTCCAGTATACCCAGAAAAGGAGAGCCAAAACCGCTGATAGGGATTGTGGGCGAGATATTCGTCAGGTCTAACAGGTTCTCCAACGAGGACCTCGTCAGAAAGATCGAGGCACTTGGTGGGGAGGTCTACCTCTCGCCAGTAGATGAATGGCTCTACTATATAAACTACATGTCCCTGAAGAAGGCGATCAAAATGAAGGACATAAGGGCGACCACGCAGTTCCTGCTGAAGCAGTTCTATCAGAATAAGGTGGCAAAGAGGTTTGAGAGGCCATTCTCAGGGGTATTGAAGAAGTTACATGAGCCTTCCACAAAGGAGATCCTTCAGTTGGCCTCTGAGTATCTGCATGAGTCCTTTGAAGGAGAGGCGATACTGAGCGTGGGTAAGGCGATTGATATGATAAATAAAGGGGTCTCTGGTATAGTGAATGCGATGCCCTTTGGCTGTATGCCCGGTACAGTGGTAACGGCTATATTGAGAGGTATATCAGAGAGGTATGATATACCCTGTATCAGTATCCCCTATGATGGAACACCATCCACTGTAACAGAACTGCAACTGGAGACCTTTATGGAGCAGGCAAGGGAAAGGATGTTCAGGAACCGATAGTGCTCAGATAAAGAGATCTCACTTTATTATACAGTTTCTTTCGCTGTATCTCCAGTGCCTCCCAGTCTTTACTGTTGAGAAAATCCTCATATGCAGTCAAGAGTTCTTTGAGTATCTCCTTCCTGTCGTACTCAAGCATTGCTATAAAGAAATGTAAAAGCCCGGTGTCCCTCATCTGAATGATATATCTGAGGGGACCAAAGTCAGAGGTATCTGCAAGTGCATCCTTTAATGCCCTAAGATACAACTCCTGTTCGGTGCCGGATTGTTGAAGCCTGCACAGCCATTGGTCCTGGGATTCGTCCTCAAAGGCCTCTCCAAGTTCGTGATATAGCAGGAGAGGCCGTACCTCTTTACAGAGGTCTTCCAGCCTCCTGTAAAGGTGTTCACTGTCGGTGTCAGGTTCAATACCGTAGGAGCGGAAGGCCCTCTTAAGAGCCTCTGATGTCCTGCCCCCCTTCAACTGGAGCATCTTCTCCCAGAGCATTATCAGAAGGGGTTCGTGACGTATAAATATACACCTGCCCTGGAGCATCGCCGCAGAATAGGAGAGGTCCCTGCAGAGTTCTCTCGTTGTATAGTACACCCTGTAATCGTATAGGTCACCTATCTCCTCAATCTCTGCAAGGAAAAAGGTTGGCTTGTTGAACATCCCGTATCCACCACCGTAAACCAGTCCCTCAGGGTTGAGCCTCTCGTTGATCTGTTCAAAACTGAAGGGATCGTAGAGTTCACCTTCTATCTCAATAGGTTGTAACTCCATATGTTGAAGTTTCTCCCAGAGGGCCTCCCTCTCCGCTATCCAGGGTGTTATATCTTCAGGCGGGATTCTCTGCCAGGGTTTCATTGAGTGTTCAGTCCTGTATAGATACCTGAGTCTGAGAAGCATCCCGCAGATTGAATAATAACCCCAGTATTTCGCATCGGAGATATTGCAGTTTAACTTGACCTGTTCAATCAGTTTCTCTCTGTCCATGTTTTATTTTAGTATATTTAGTATGTCTAAGGACAGGATAAGACAACTTGAACAGACAGTGGAGTACCTCACCCGGAGAATTGAGGAGTTGACCCCTTCCCTTGAGACAATCCTCCAGAGAAGGGGATTTATACTCCATAAGAAGGGCTCAGAGGAGAGTGTACTCATACCTGATGATACCTTTCTCCCGGAGTACTTCGAGATGATGAAGAGATATGCCTTCAGACTGTTCCTGAGGGATATTATCAAATACTGTGATGGCTTTACACTCACTGAGGTGGTCCATTATGCAACCAGAGAGGTGACCAGGGAATATATAGAGTATATGCTTAATATAGGTCTTATCGAAAGGGTTGACCATGATAGATACAGGCTCAGACGTAGAGACCTGCTCAGTTTTGGAGAGACCCTTGAGTGGTTTGTTGCTGAGACACTCAGGAGGCAGTATCATATGCAGACCCTCTGGAATGTGAGATTCAGGGGGAGGGGGGTTGGAGGTGATTATGATCTACTCGCGAAACTGAACGGGGGCCTCCTTTACATAGAGGTGAAGTCCTCACCTCCACGCCAGATTTACGACAGGGATATAGGGGCCTTCCTGAGAAGGATCGAGGACCTCTGTCCTGAGATGGCGGTCTTTTTAGTGGATACCCATCTCAGGATGAGAGACAAGATTATTCCCATGTTTGAAGATCTCCTTAAAGACAGTCACTTCAAAGGAACACCGAAGAGGTTAAAGGCCGAGATCTACACCCTTGAGAACTGGCTTTATATAATCAATTCCAGGCCATCTATAGAAGGGAACCTTGGGTATATACTCAGTCACTATTACAGGAGGAGGTGTAGATGAGCAAGGATACCCCAGAGGTGTGTGCCCTCTGTGCATGGAGGGCCCATTGTCAAAAGAAGTTTCTCCTATCAGGTAAGGACATCCGGTGTCCTGACTTCGTAAGGGATGTATCAATAAAGGATCAACAGGAGGAGAAGGAAGGAGAGAAGGAGAAGGACTAATTTTTTATCAATAAAAAGAAAAAGCGCGCCCTCCTTCTGGTTACGGTGTTAAAGGCATGGAGTGCTACCCTGTTAATTTCTCTCTGTAGCAGAGGCAGTCCGGTCACCCTTACGACCCCCTCTTCAGGTATCACCTCCGGGTTAAGCCAGCCAATCTCGCTGATATAGATCTTGAAGTTCCTGTATTGCTGGAGGCTGGACAATTTGAAAGAGACCTCATCAGGGGGATTCCTGTCAAGAAGACCAAATGGGGGGGTGTGAGATATTACAGGTAGGGGCTCTGTGGTGAGGAACTCCTCCAGTTTTTCTATCCTTGCCCAGGTGCCCACCAGTGGGACCCTCGGAATCAGGAATCTGTCAGTACTACATCCTGCTGTGAAGGGGTCCTGTGTGAAGGCGGCCCTGTAACCCCTTTCTTTGAGAATCCTGACCATAGAGGCGTTATACTCTCCATAGGGATATGCATAAAGGACCGGTCTGTGTCCGAAGATCTGCAGAAACCTCTCTTCACTCCTCTGCATATCCCTCTGAAAGGATGTGACATCTTTCTGCCTGCCAAATCTACTGTGAGAATAGGAGTGATTGCCGAATGTAACTCCCCTGTAGAGGCTCATCTCTCTCAGTTGTGCCTTTGTCATGTAGTCTGGAAATCTGTCCACCGCCTCCATGTATAGGAAGACCGTGAAGGGTGCTTCGTACTCTTTCAATACCGGAAACGCCCTTTCATAAACACTCCTGTAGCCATCATCAATGGTTATAATTACAGGTTTGGGTGGTATGGGTGTACCGGTCTCAATATAGTTGAGAAATTGTTCAATGGATATAATGTTATAGTTGTGTTCCTTGAGATACTGAAGATGTGCCCTCAGCAGTTCTGAGGAGACAGAGGTGCTGGGGGACCTGGGTTCATCAAACTTATGATAGAGCAGTATTGTGACATACTCTTTACAGTCATCCGGAAAGGCAGCCCCTACCGGTAGGAAAACAAGTAGCAGAAGGAGTAAACAGAGTTTATACCTCAATGGAGTTTTTCCTCAGAAAGCCGGCATTTGTCAAACCTCTGGAGGTTGGCTGTCCTGATCAGTTCGTTCACCCTCTGGACGTATTCATCTCTCAGTACAGAATAACCTTCCAGGTGGTTGACAAGAACAAAGGGATCAGTTGTGTTGAACCTGCTGTTTCTGAAGTCTACATATGCCCATCCTACATTGATATTATACAGGTAATCCTCTACAGCCTCCAGCAGGGAGTTGTATTTCTTCAAAGTTGCTCCTCCTGAGACAGCCCTCAGACCATCGCCTCTGAATGTCCAGATGCCAAAGATATTATTACCTTCAACCGAAAATCTGGATGTACCCCAACCACTCTCAAGTGCGGCCTGTGCAAGGATAAGACTCACCGGGGTAGGTGCCATTCTGATCAGCAGTCTCTCTGTTGATGTGGTTCTGTACTTTTTCATCATCCGATTCAAAAATGCCACATCTTCTTTTCGGAGGGATTCCTTTCTCTGGAGGTGTTTCAGAATATCTATTACCCTCTGCCTTTCCATCTGCACTTTCTTTTTTGCCACTAAGACCGTTGGCAGCACTATCCTTATAAAGACAGTCTTTCTTTTATCTAAGGGGAGGTTGCCCAGATAGGGCATTCTTTTAACGACCAACGGAGGGACCGCATCACACCTGAAGTCCCATTTTAATACCTCCGCTGGGTCTACAGTCTCTACAAAGACAATCTCCCCCTTCGCAACAGGTCTTTTGTTCACCTGCCATGTGGTATATACAAGGGTTCCCACTGTAAAGGCCGTAGATACAAAAATCGCTATAAATTTTCTCATAGTTTTATATTATAGCAAAAATACAGGAAAAAATGGCGTGGTATTACGATTTGACTTCTGAAATTACTGCTATCCAACACACTACGATAGTAGACACTGGTAGTATGTCGAAGAAAAATCTTTGATTTTTCTGTGTGCCTTAATTCAATAATTGTATTTCTGTAGCATACCTGCTGTATTAACCTCGTTTTATTAAAATAATTCTTGAAGCCTTTTCTTAATCCGCTCCGCCTTATGAGGCCCACCAAAAAAAAGCACTGAACTCAAAATAAGTGGGTGGAGTTTTCTAAGATCATTCTTATCTAATGTATCCACTGTCTTGCCCACCTGTTTTACCTTTTCATTGAGAATCAATTTTGCATTAATAGCAGAGAGTTCAGAAGAGAGTATCTCCAGTATCTTCTCTGATAGTGCATTCATTACTGTTCGGTTATGCCAAACCTTCTGGCGGTATTGTAGAGGTCCTTTGCTGTTTTAAAGATCAGCAGAAATGCTATAGTGATAAAGATGTATTCTGGATATTCTATCACTTCACCGAACTTCTCTTTCCAGTGGAGATGTTCCCTAAGGACATGCCACAGGGAAAAAGCGGTCAAGAAAATAATAACTGATATCAAATTTGCTGTGACCTTTTTCAATTCACTACCTTCAGGAAATACCGTTTTTGCCTTAAGGACAAATCCAAGGGAAATGAGACCAACCAAGATCATCAAGATACCGAGGATTAATTCAAGTTCCAGTTCCATTTTACCTCCCCCTTTTGTTTTTTAAAAAGATAACATATTACTTTATTTCTGTCAATAGGAAATATCTTGCCGACTTACAGATCGACTTTGAATCTTAAACTGATAGTAAGTGGCAGGGATACTGAAAGATCAGGATTGCAGTGCTTCTGCCTGTGCCGTTAGTAATGATGTAATAAGTTTATCAATTGTGGTAATCCCTGCCGCAAGACTGACAGGTTCAGGCTGTCTATTCCGGTGTACTATTAGAAATGTTTGTTTTTATGACAGGGAGGGTTCCTACAAAATCTTTGATTTTGTGGGAACCCATGCCATATCCCAGAGTTTTGATTGAAATTCTATCCACAAATTTGGGTCTATGCCCGAATTTGTCGTTAGGCCCTCCGTCAAAACTACAGTAAGCGGCAGTCCCTGCCGTAAAAGCCCCCATTTCTATGCGGCATATCTACGGTCTATGCCGGTCTCTTGACAGAACTCCTCTGGTTTAAATAATATTTATTTAGCGCCTGTAGCTCAGTTGGATAGAGCGGAGGTCTCCGGAACCTCAGGTCGGAGGTTCGAATCCTCTCAGGCGCACCATCGTTGGTAGTGGGCCGCTAGCTCAGTTGGTAG
>WGER01000078.1 GCA_015492645.1 Nitrospirota bacterium | reverse complement strand
GTGTTGGTATCATCCGCTCCAGCAGATGCAGTACAATTGCGTAGGCCGCGAGGGTGGCGATCCTTCTTTTATCCTGTGATTGCATCTACCCTATTGTCTTCTCCTCCCACCCTTATCACAACCCTGTTCGGGAGGCAGATTATCACCCCTTTCTGTATCCATCCCTGTCTTACACATATCTTTTCAGGACAGGGGGAGTCCTTCACCCTCACCCTGCCATCTTTTATCTCTACAGTGGTGTAGCCCATGGGTCCTTTAATAGAGATGGTTTTCTCTTCAAAGATGGATAATCTGTAAAGGAGTTTCCCCTCCACCTCAATCAACACCCAGTTGCCAGAAGGGTAGAGGGTCTTAGTAAAAAACATTCCTGACAGACTCAGAGACAGGAGTACAACAAATAGGCCCCAGTCGAGGGGTCTTGTTCCCTTAATGACCCTGAGCAGCATCCTTATCACCTCTTGGCCTGGGCTCATAGAGGATTTTCACCATCTCCTCTGCCCTCCTGCTCATGGATATCCTGCCATTCTCGTCAATGGCCACCACTTCGTAACCCTTTGATTCTGCTATAGGTGTCCCCTTCTGGAGACCCATCACAAAGACCGCAGTGGAGAGTGCATCCGTATAGGTGGCACTGGGGCCGATGACGGTCACGCTCTTCAGTCCCTCAGCAGGGAGCCCTGTCTTTGGATTCAGGATATGATGATAGAGCCGGCCGTTTTTTATGAAAAACCTCTCGTAGTTACCAGAAGTGGAGATCGCCATATCCTGAGATAACTCAACATAGGCGAATACCTCTTCACGTCCCCCCCAGGGATCCCTTATGCCGACCTTCCAGCCACTTCCGTCTGGTTTGCTCCCAAAGCCTCTGATGTCTCCTGCAAGGGCCACGAGTCCCGCCCTTATACCTTCGGCCCTGAGAACCTCTACAGCCCTGTCCACGGCATATCCCTTTGTAATTCCACCAGGGTCAATCCTCATGCCCTCTCTCCTAAGCATCGCCTTCGAGTCCCTCAGCAGGAGGCCCCTGCAGTCCACAAGTGGCAGTGCCTTCTGTATCTCTTCCCTTGAAGGGGCAATCCCCCTGTGGAAGTCATAAAGGAGGCTTACAGCACCGACAGTGATATCAAAGTAGCCCTCAGTCAAGTCACATATGCCTCTTGCCTCCTTGAGCAGGTGGACTGTATCGGGCTGTAGAAGGGTCCATACCTTTCCACTGTTTCTATTCACCTCTGACACCTCACTCTTAGGATCAAAGACGTTCAGGAGGCCCTCCAGGGTCTTCAATTCCCTGAACACCCTTTCTATTGCCTGAGACGCCTTTGATTCGTCTTCTGAGACCACCGTAACGGTCACGATGGTATCCATAAGAAACTCGCTCTTTCGGAAGATTTTTGGTCTCTGTTCACAGGACAGCAGGAGGAGTATCACAGCAATCAAGAGAATCTTTTTCATTTTACCCTCAGGAAGGTACCCCTTGAGATCAACTTTGGTCTGAGGAAACGACCTGTGTATGATGCCTCCACCTCAGAGACCTCTTCAGGTGTCCCTTCAGCCACCACCCTTCCACCCTCTTCTCCACCTTCAGGACCAAGGTCTATGATATAGTCTGCAGACTTTATAATATCGAGATTATGCTCTATCACCACAACGGTATTCCCCCTGTCTACAAGCCGGTTGAGGACCTCTATCAGCCTGTGTATATCTATAAAATGCAGGCCCACGGTGGGTTCATCCAGTATATATACCGTTTCTGATCTCAATGACCTGCTCAGTTCCTTTGCAAGTCTGACCCTCTGGGCCTCACCCCCTGACAGTGTTGTTGCCGATTGTCCCAGTTTGATGTATCCAAGTCCGACATCCACCAGGATCTGCAGTTTCTCCCTCAAAGGGGGGATGTTTGAGAAAAAGGAGTATGCCTCAGATACCGTCATCTCAAGCACCTCTGCTATATTTTTACCCTTGAACCTCACGGTGAGTGTATCGGTGTTGTATCTCTTGCCGCCACAGTGATCACAGGGGACAAACACATCTGGAAGAAATTGCATCCTCACCTTTTTGAAGCCCTCTCCGGAGCAGGCCTCACATCTGCCCCCCTTGAGGTTGAAACTGAACCTTGAACGGGAGAACCCCTTCATCCTCGCCTCTGTGGTCATGGAGAAGAGTTCCCTGATGTAGGAGAAGATTCCTGTATAGGTGGCCGGGTTTGACCTTGGGGTCCTGCCGAGGGGTCTCTGGTCAACAGAGGCGACCCTCCTTACCTGTTCCATACCCTCTATCCTCTCGTATCCAAGTGCAGGATTGCCCTGTGGCCTTCTCTCCTTCAGGGCCCTGTAGAGTATCTCCATAACCAAGGTGCTCTTGCCAGAGCCCGATACACCTGTTACACAGACAAATACCCCGAGAGGGATTCTCACATCTATCCCCTTGAGGTTGTTTCTTGTGGCACCAACTATAGTGAGAAACCCCTTTGGTTGCCGCCGCAGAGGTGGAACAGGTATCTCCTTTCTGCCAGACAGATACTGGCCTGTGATGGATGCCTCTGTATTGATAATCACCTCGGGTGGTCCCTGGGCCACTACGTAACCTCCGTCATTGCCACCGCCGGGACCGAGGTCAACGATGTAGTCAGCGCTCCTGATCGTCTCCTCATCGTGTTCCACCACTATTACAGAATTGTCTTCATCCCTCGTTTTCCGGAGTGCGTCCAGGAGTCTCTCAAAGTCCCTCGGGTGTAGTCCTATACTCGGTTCGTCCAGTACATAGACTACACCTGTCAGGGATGTGCCGAGTTGGGTCGCGAGTCTGACCCTCTGGGCTTCGCCCCCTGACAGGCTGAAGGCTGGCCTGTCAAGGGTGAGGTATCCGAGCCCGACATAATCAAGAAAGGATAGCCTCTCCTTCACCACTTTCAGTATCCTTTCACCTATCTGTGATTCCCTTTCAGTGAGGTCCAGGTCCTCAATAAACCTGATAGCCTCTTTCACCGACAGGTGTGAGAATTCGCCGATATGGAGCCCTCCGACCTTTATACCGAGGGCCTCTTTCTTGAGCCGATACCCTCCACATTCTCTGCAGGGTTTGAGGTCTGTCCATTCCGTGTATTCCTCATCTTCCTCAGACAGTCCTTCATAGCCGAGTCCCCTGCATCTCGGACATGCCCCCAGAGGACTGTTAAAGGAAAAGAACATGGGGGTAATTTCGGGATAGCCTATACCACACTTCTGGCATGCGAGTGTGCGGCTGTAAAGGATATCCCTGTCTTCGTCCACCAGGTTCACCACAACGGTGTCAGAGTATCGGAGGGCAAGGTCTATTGAGTGTCTGAGGTGTCTCTGAATGCCGGGTTTGATTATGAGTCTATCAATCACCACCTCAATGGTATGCCTCTTCTGTTTCTTCAGTTTGATCTCCTCAGTCAGATCCACCATCTGCCCATCTATCCTCGCCCGTATGAATCCCTCTCTCCGGAGTTGCTGAAGTTCTTTTCTGTATTCTCCCTTCCTTTCTCTGACTATAGGGGAGAGGATCTGGATCCTGGTGCCTTCAGGTAATTCCAGGAGTCCCTGCAGTATGTCTTCTGCATTCTGCATCTGGATTTTGTTACCGCACCTGAAACAGAATGCCCTCCCAATCCGGGTATATAGCACCCTCATGTAGTCATATATCTCGGTGATTGTGCCAAGAGTGGAGCGTCCGGAACGTGTGACGGTCTTCTGATCTATACATATGGAAGGTGATAACCCCTCTATGGAATCGACATCGGGTTTTTTCAACTCTCCAATAAACTGTCTTGCATAGTTGCTCAAACTCTGGACATATCGCCTCTGTCCTTCAGCATAGATGGTGTCTATTGCAAGGGATGACTTTCCTGAACCAGAGGGGCCTGTAATAACAACTATTCTGTTTCTGGGAATCTGGAGGTTCAGATTCTTGAGATTGTGTTCCCTTGCACCTCTTATTACTATGTATTCCTGCATGGGTATAATTTTCTATTTTAGCAGATTTGTATTAGGCACAAACAGTATAATTATGAGGAGAGAATTACTGTATAATTGTCTTTATGGCATTGCCTGTGGTTGCAATAGTAGGCAGACCGAATGTGGGTAAGTCAACCCTTTTCAACCGCCTGGTGGGGAGGCGGAAGGCGGTGGTGGAGGACATCCCGGGGGTGACAAGGGACAGACTCTACGAAGAGGTTGAATGGGAGGGCCGGAGGTTCATCCTTGTGGACACAGGTGGACTCTACCCTGAGGCAGAAGAGGAACCACTCAGGCAGGTGAAAGATCAGGCGATGTATGCGATACAGGAGGCGGATCTCGTTATCTGTCTCTTCGATGGCAGGGACGGCCTCACAGAGGTGGACAGGCAGATAGTCCGCCTCTTAAGGGAGGCAGACAAGCCCGTTCTGTATGTGGTGAACAAGATGGACACAAAGAAGGCACAGGAGCACTTCTATGAATTCTATGAACTCGGTATAAAGGACCTCTACGGTCTCTCCGCATCTACCGGCCGAGGTGTGGAGGAAGTGGTGGAGGAGGTCCTGAGACATTTACCCCAGTCTCAGGTGAGTGACAGAGATGAAAAAGAACTGCCAAAGATTGCTGTGGTGGGGAGACCAAATGTGGGAAAGTCCACTCTGATGAATGCGCTACTGGGCAGACAGAGGATGATTGTGAGTTCTGCACCTGGGACAACAAGGGACGCTGTTGACTGTATCTGTAAGTACTATGGGAAGGAGTACCTCTTCGTTGACACCCCTGGAGTCAGGAGGAGGTCAAGGATAGAAGAGACACTTGAGAGGTATATGGTGGTAAGGGCCCTCAGGAGCATTGAGAGGGCGGATGTGGTGGTCCTCGTGATGGACTCTCTTGAGGGTGTAACAGAGCAGGATCAGAAACTGGCGGCACTGACGGAGAGGTACGGAAAGGGTCTTGTGCTGGTCTTCACAAAGTGGGATTTGGTAGAGGAGCCTGAAAGGAGGTATGCACAGATCCAGGCAGATGTCTCCAGGAAACTCCACTTTGTGAGTTACGCACCCTTTCTTACCGTCTCTGGACTCACAAGAAAGAGGGCAACGAAGGTCTTCCCTCTCATAGACATGGTGTTGAGGGAAAGGTCTAAAAGGATACCCACATCCCAGTTGAACAGGGTTCAGACCGAAGTGAATCCCTACCTGCCGACCTTCCGTGGTAAGGAGACGAAGATACTCTATATCACGCAGACAGGCATCTGTCCACCTGAGTTCGTCCTCTTTGTGAATAACCCTGAGGCATTTACCAGACCCGTACTGAAATACATTGAAAGGAAGATCAGGGAGAGGTTTGAGTTTAAGGGGACACCATTGAGGTTTCTGGTGAGACAGCGGGTCTGACCCGAAAACTTCCTCAAAACAGGATTTATGCACAGGTCTCAGGCGGGCAGTGCTGGTTCGGACAGAGAAGGCAAGAGGTGATAGGCGATGGGCAGTAGACAGCACTGCCCCTCTCTTTTACCCTTGTTCCATTACCTGCTGCACTGGAGGTGTCGCTAAACCGGGGCAGGAAGTTTGACTTCTGATTTTGTGGAGAGCCTCCCGCTATCTAAGGGTTTTAATTAAAAATCAAACTGTGATCTCAGGCCTGAAGGCAGGCTGGCTATCTATGATATAATTATTATAATGAACAGAGATAGGCTCATAGAGGAGGAAGAGAGGAAGTTAAGGAGATTGAGGCGGATGGTTGACCTCACAGAGGCCCTTTTGATGCAGGCGGACCTCACTATCGAGGAGGCGTTGAGACTTCTTGATAATACGAAGAGGATCGCATTAAGCCTCTTCCCTGACAAAGAGGATGTCTACGAACTCATATACGCCCCCAGGTTCAGACGTATCATTGCCGAGAGATTTACAGTGCCTGGCACACTGTCTGGAAGAAATTAGGCCCTTTTCTCTCCGTATATACGGCACTGTAGATTCTACAAACAACCTGGCAAAGAAACTCATCCAGTCCGGAGTACCGAACTTCATTGCGATAGTAGCAGACTCTCAGACCGCTGGAAGGGGCAGACGGGGCAGGCAATGGATATCACCACCAGGGGTGAACATCTATACCAGCATCATTCTTCCGAAGGAGTGCCAGGCCCCTGAGATAGCGGTCGGAAGACCTCAACTGCATCCACTCCTTGCATCGGTAGTGGTGTGTGATACACTCAGGTCTGTTGCCCCCGAGGTGGGCAGAGAGACAGGCATCAAATGGCCCAATGATATTCTGATCTCTGAGAGAAAGATTGCCGGTATACTGGTTGAGAGGACCTCTGATGGCTCATCAATAATAGGAATCGGTATAAATATAAACATGACCGAGGATGACTTTCCCCCAGAACTGAGGGAGAGGGGCTGTAGCCTCTATACAGTAACGGGCAGGCGGTTCCAGAGGGGAGAGATCCTGAAAGAGATGCTCAGAGGATTTCGAGACATCCTTGGTATCACAGTTGATGACCTCCTCAGGGAATGGACTGCAAGGAGTTGCACCATCCAGACAGTGGTGAAGGCGAGTATGCCAGACGGGCATGTCATAAAGGGTGTAGCAAGGGGGATAGACAGGGAGGGCAGATTGATCGTGGATGCAGAGGGTGAGAGGTGGATCATCAATTCTGCTGATATTGAACACATCAGGTGATGGGAGACCTCCTTGTTGTTGACATAGGCAACAGCACCATCAAACTGGGGGTAAAGAGGAAGGGGTGGTTCCTCAAGAGGATTCCACTGGGAAACAGATGCATAGAATTGACCATGGAGGCTATTAAGGAATTCAAAACCAGAGAGGCCGTAGTCTCAACCGTGGTGCCAGAGGTGGGAGATGAAGTAGCCGGTCTTCTCGAGTCAGCAGGAATGGAAGTTTACAGGGTCAGTCACAGAGACACCGGAGGGCTTCTTCTGGGAGTAAAATACCCTGAGAAGATGGGTACTGACAGGATATCAAATGCGGTGGCCTCCTATGAACTCGTCAGGTCAGATGTGATAGCCATAGATGTGGGCACTGCAATAACCACCACCCTTGTGGTGGACAGACGGATTCTCGGAGGCAATATAATGCCAGGGATAGAGATGATGTCCCGTGCACTTGAGGCATTTACATCCCGACTGCCAAGGGTTGAGGTTGTCCAGCCTGAGGGACCTTTCGGGCATGATACACAAAGTAGTATAATCTCGGGTATAATCTATGGAACCTCAGGGGCCTTAGAGAGGCTCTACGAGGAGATAAGTAGAGAGGTGGGGGAGGTTGCAGTTGTGGTAACAGGGGGGGGCGCTCCGCTGTTAAAGGGGTATTTGAGGATTCCCTATTTATATGAGCCCTTTCTTACAATGGAAGGGCTCAGACTGATGTACGAGAGGCGGAAGGATGAATGAATTGAGGAGAGAACCCCTGCTGGGCAGATGGGTGGTGGTAGTGGGGGACTCACTCGGCCCTGAGGACTACCATCTCCCGGAGGAGGCACCTGCTGAGACCGGGTGTGTCCTCTGTGAGGAGCATGGGACCGAGAGGTTTAAACTTGATGACCAATCAGGCAAATGGCGGATCAGGGTTATTGAACCGGAAGACTCATTTTTCACACTACAGGAGGAGATGGGCAGGAAGGGTGTGGGTATCTATGACAGGATGAACGCCGTAGGTCTGACAGAGGTGGTGATAGAGTCACCCGAACATGACAGGGCACCAGAGGACTACGGAGACGATCACTTTTCTGACCTCATAGAGGTCTTTTATCAGAGGTTGAAGACGATAGAAGAGGACCCCAGGATCAGATATGTAATGATTCATAAGAACTGCGGACTCCAATCAGGAGACCCCTTTGGCCATCCCCACACATACATAACCGCCACCCCGGTCATCCCCATGAGGATAAAGGCAGAACTGGATGGTGCAAAGAACTACTATGGTTACAAAGAGAGGTGCATCTTCTGCGACATCATGCACGAGGAACTGAGATCAAAGGAGAGGATTGTAATGGAGACAGAGAGATTCCTGGTCTTTACCCCCTTCGCAGCCAGGTTTCCCTTTGAGTGCTGGATACTGCCAAGGAGACACCGCTGTTCCTTTAAAGACACAGACCCTGATGAGCGGAAGGACCTCGGTGTAGTTATGAGGAGATTGATCCTCGCTATGAGGAAGGTCCTGAGGGATCCTCCTTACAACTATGTCATCCACACCGCCCCCTCAAGGATACCGAGGATGGCGCAGTGGCATACCCTCGGAGAGGACTACCACTGGCACATCGAGGTGATGCCCCGTATCAGGAAACTGACAGGTTTTGAACTGGGCTCAGGCATGTATATCCTGACCACATCCCCTGAGGATGCGGCAAAATACATAAAAGAGGAGGTGGCCTATGGAGATTAAGAACATCCTCTTCCCCACAGACTTCCTGGAGGGGTCAAAGGAGGCCGTTCCCTATGCTGTAGACCTTGCAGAGAAGTACAATGCAACGCTTCATATCGTACATGTCATCCAGGACATAACCCAGGCATCCGGGCTTTATGTCCCCCATGTGGCAGTAGACGAACTCTTTAAGAGCCTCTACGAAGAGGCAGACAAGGAGATAAGGAGGGTCTATCTGGAGGAGACAAGAAAACTCAAGGATAAAGTCAAATATGCTGTATTGAGGGGGGTCCCCTATGAAGAGATCATCCGTTATGCAGAAGACAACGGAATAGACCTGATTGTGATCGCCTCTCACGGCAGAAAGGGTCTTGACCGGTTATTCTTCGGGAGCACGGCAGAAAAGGTGGTCAGGAATGCCAGATGTCCGGTACTCACAGTAAGGGTATCAGAGGGGGCCTCTTAGATGTAAAATATATTTTATGCAATGCTATTATCTTGTAGTGGGTGGAGGCCCTGCCGGTGCCACAGTGGCGAGGATACTTGCCAGAGAGGGCAGGGAGGTGGTGCTGCTTGAAAGGGACCTCAAAGGGTCCAAGCCCTGCGGTGGTGGCATCCCCTCAACCGCCTTTACTGAACTGGAGATACCCCTTCAGATACCCCACCGTCAGGTGCAATCCCTCAGGATCGTATCTCCCTCAGGAAGGAATCTCAGGATAGACCTTGAAGGCGGGAGTCTTATCACCGTGAGGAGGGAAGACCTCGACAGATACCTCCGGGAACTCTCCACCAGAGAGGGTGCAGAAGTACTGGAGGGTACCCTGCTGGACCTGGAGAGAGGAAAGGGTGAGGTCACCTCTACTGTCATCCTCAACAATGGCAGAAGGATAAATATCAAGAGCAGATATCTGATCGGTGCAGATGGTGTAAACTCAAGGGTGAGAAGACTCCTGGGCCTTGGGCCGGTAAGGTCTGTCTATACCATCTCCACCAGAGTTGCCCATCCTGATGGAGAATCCTGTGAGTTCTGGTTTGGTAACCACCATGCAAGGAGATTCTACTCCTGGGTCTTCCCCTCAGTGGGGTTCCTGTCTGTTGGCACCGGTACGATGACTCCCAGAGAGGCGGGTTTACTCCTTAAGAGATTCCTTCAGAAGAGAGGACTCCATCCTCTCAACGCCCTCAAAAGGGGCTACAGGATACCCATCTGGCAGGAGGGGCCTCTTGTAGTGGACAGGATACTGCTGGTTGGTGATGCTGCGGGACAGGTGATGCCCTTCACCTATGAAGGGCTCTATTATGCAATGACCTCAGCAGTTCTTGCAGCAGAGGCTCTCATCAAGGAGAGGCCCTCCCTCTATACCAGACTCTGGCGAAAGAGGTTCTACTCCAGGTTCAGATTCATGGGGTTGCTCGCTGAGAGGTTCCTGAAAAGGGATTCATCTATCGAGAGACTCTTTGATATATTTCAGAGGCCTCCAGTGCAGAAGGCATCCATGAGGCTCTGGCTCCATAAGGACCACACAAGGGGGGCCCTGCTCAGTTATATAAACCTCTTCAGGAAGATGCTGATTTGAATATCCTCAGAGCCACGATTCTCTCATTCTTTATCCATCTGGTCATTATCGGGGCACTCTCTGTGAGAGTGATCCCTGAATACAGAAGACCACTGCCTGTGGGACCTCTTTTTGCAAGAATTGTGAGACCAGAATCACCTCCTCTGAGAGGACCGGTTAGGCCAGCGGTCCAGAGGTCAGACAGGGGAGGTACAAGTTCCCCGGCAAGACCCAAACCTCAAACCAAGAAAACGGTTCCCCCTGCAGAGAAACCTCGGGCATCTGAATCTCCAGAGGCCGCCCATCAGGAGGTCTCCCCTGAAGGTGAGGAATCACCTGAAATGGCCCCGGCACCTCAGGTTGGTGAGGGGGTGGACGGGGAGGAACCGCAGCCAGAGGATGTCCATTCCCCTTCAGCCCCTCCACTGGCAGAGCCGTCATCCCCACCATCAGGCAGGCAACTGCTGGACAGGGACATAATTGGAGAGATTGCCAGGAGATACAAACCGGAGAGGGAGGAAAGGCCGGAGGTCACCTTTGATGTAAGAGATCTGATGTACGAACAGTACCTGAGGAAACTGAAGTTCAGGATAGAGAGCATCTGGGTCTACCCACCTGAGGCGGCAAGAAGGGGTATATACGGTGACCTCTATATAAGGTTCACCATCAAAAAGGACGGCAGACTCGGTGATGTTGAACTCATAAGGACCTCAGGGTACCGTGAACTGGATGAAGCAGCACTGCAGGCCCTCAGAGATGGACAGCCCTACTGGCCACTGCCTGAATCATGGGGTGTGGAGGCACTGACCATCACCGGACACTTTATATATACCATCTATGGGATGTTCATACGATAGGAGGCCCTTTTCAGCGCTTTATGTGAAAGGCTTCAGGGCCTTCTGGCTGGCCCAGTTACTGTCACTGTCCGGCACCTGGATGCACCAGACCTGCCAGGCATGGCTCGTGTACGAACTCACCCGATCTGCCTTTTATCTCGGGCTAACAGGGGCCGCCTTCACAGTGCCGATACTGGTCTTCAGCCTGCTGGCCGGTCTTCTCGCTGACAGATATTCCAAGAGGAGAATCCTCCTCTTAACACAGGCCTTCAGCACCTTGCCCCCTCTATTACTCGGGGTTCTCACCCTTACAGGACAGGTCAAACTCTGGCAGGTGGTTGTCCTTGCCCTCTGCATGGGGACCCTGAATGCACTGGAACTACCAGTAAGACAGTCCTTTCTGATAGAACTGGTGGGAAGGACAAGACTGCTCAATGCAGTGGCCCTGCAGTCGGCAGCATTCAATACCGCAAGGATGGCAGGACCCGTAATAGGCGGGATTATCATATCCAGGTTTGATGTCTCTCTCGCCTTCTTCCTGAACAGCATCAGTTTTATACCAGTTGTCGCGGTCCTGAGGAGACTTGACCTTCCAGAGGTTCTGTCTATGGGACATTCTGGGATACTCGGATCCCTCAAAGAGGCCGTACAGTTTATTTATAGAAGAAGAGAGGTGCTGTATCTCCTCTCTGTGGTCTTTTCCTTCAGTCTGCTCGGTCTTCCCTACATCCACTTCCTGCCGCTCTTTGCAGAGGAGGTCCTGCATGTTGGTCCTAAGGGGCTTGGTATGCTCATGGGATGTGCCGGTGCCGGTGCGCTGTCTGGTGCACTTGTCCTTTCTTACATAGGTGAGATAAGGGATAAAAGGAGATATATATCCTATGCAGCCGTGGTATTTCCCTCTGCACTGATGCTGTTCTTCTTCAGCAAGAGTTATCCACTGTCCCTGTTCTGCCTCTATGTGGTTGGGCTTTCAGTGGTCAGTCTCCTGGCCAATGTAAACAGCACGATTCAATTGACGGTGAGGGATAACCTCAGGGGGAGGGTGATGAGCATATACTCCTTAGTGTTTCTGGGGACAGTCCCGATCGGGAGTCTGTTTCTGGGACTCCTGTCTGAGTGGTTGCCCTATCTATGGATTCTACGGGCAGGGGCATTCATCTGTCTGGTCATTGGAGTCAGACTCCTGCTGAGATAACGGATATCCTTTAGTCTGGCAGGTATTAATAAAAAGTGTTGACCTTGTTATCCTTATCTGGTTGAAGACAAAAGAAGAATCCAACCATGGCCACCTCTAACAGGGCAACTGAAGCAAGAAACCCTCTCAACAGGTGAAACTCCCTCTCCCTCTGAAGGAGAGGGCAGGGGTGAGGGTGATCAAAGATACCTTTCCTGAAACCAACTAAATTGGAGGGGAACCACAATTATTTCTATTGGCAAATTCGAGATCTAACATGGCCTTTACCGGCCTCCATCCTTTATGTTATGGTATTGTCTCATGAAGGTACTTGTTACGGGTGCTGCAGGTTTTATAGGACATAAGGTGGCAGAACGGCTCCTTAAGACGGGGAATGAGGTGATTGGCATTGATGACCTCAATGACTATTATGATCCTAAACTCAAGCAGTGGAGACTCAGTCAGTTGAAACAGTATAAGGGTTTTGACTTCCACCAGGGAGATATCTGCGATAGGCGATTTCTTGAATCCCTCCTGAGGGGGGCTGGGTTTGATGCAGTGGTCAACCTCGCTGCCAGGGCCGGTGTAAGGGCATCAATAAGGGACCCCGTCAGATACCTGAGAGTGAATACCGAAGGTACAATCAATCTCCTGGAACTCTGTAAGGAAGAAGGGATAGGCAACTTTGTCTTATCCTCAACATCGAGTGTTTACAGCATGAACGATGTCCCTTACAGCGAAGACCTGAGGACAGACACTCCTATCTCCCCATATGGTGCAACAAAGAAGGCTGCCGAGTTGCTCTCCTACAGTTACCACTACCTCTTTGGAATAAATATCGTTGTGCTCAGATACTTCACAGTGTATGGCCCTGCCGGCAGACCTGATATGAGCGTTTTTAAGTTCATAAAAAAGATAGATGCGGGAGAACCTGTACCGGTCTATGGAGACGGTCATCAGAAGAGGGACTTTACCTATATAGACGACATTGCAGAGGCAACGGTGAAGAGCCTCTGTCTTCAGGGTTATCACACCATAAACCTCGGCAATGACAATCCTGTGGAACTCCTCTATGTAATAAACCTCATAGAGAAGTCACTTAACAAAAAGGCCACACTCCAGTTTTATCCAGTTCACCCCTCTGATATGAAGGTCACATGGGCAGACATCTCCAGGGCAAGAGACCTCCTGGGATGGACACCTAAGGTGAAGATAGAGGAGGGGATAGAGAGGACGGTAAAATGGTATTTACAGAACAGACAGATGGTACAGGCGTTGAGGGAGGCAGAAGAATGAATCTCTTGAGGGTGTTTATAATCGTGGGTCTGTTAATGGCCCTCACCTCCTGTGGAGGTAAAAAGGAGGTCAAGCCTGAACCTGAAGAGGCCCTCCAGACAGAAAAGGCGATAGATGTTGTAATGAGAATAAGAGATGCCTATTTGAGAAAAGACCTCCAAGAGATAAAGAACCTAACCACTGAGAGGGGATATCTGGAGATTGTTGGTGCAATAAAGGAGTTTGAGTCCGCTTCTCTGGAGTTCAGGCCCCGATGGGTTGAGATTGACAGAGAGGGGATCCTTCTCTATATAGACTGGAAAGGGCAATGGAAGGTAAGGGGTGAGACCTACGAGAGGAGAGGTCTTGCCTCCTTCAGCCTCAAAGGCTCACCCCCAAGGCTTGATGGGGTATTAAGGGCAAACCCGTTTGAAGAGCCAAGATAATCCATACTCACGGAGTTTGAAAATCGTTAGACTTTAGTCAAAGAACATTATGGGTGGCGGGGTTCCTGCTCAGGAAAATCAAAGATTTTCGGGAGCCCCATTTTGAGCCCCCGGCCGTCTTTTAGTCGTATTTCTAATGGAAGTTTTGGGGGATTAGCGAGTTTCGTTGACAAAACCATTCCATATAAGATATGTTTTTAAAATTCTCTGGATATTGGAGGTGTGAGGATGATAAACGTTACTGTGGCAGGTGCGGCAGGCAGAATGGGCAAGCGTATATCGGCCCTCTGTATCGGGCATGAGGAGATAAAACTGGTGGGTGCAGTGGAGAGAAAGGGCCATGAATACATAGGTGAGGACCTGGGCAGGGTGCTGGGTCTGTCACCTATTGGTGTGACAATCACAGACAACCTCGAAGACCTCATCGAGAAGACGGATGTAGTTGTGGACTTCACGATGCCTCAGTCCACCCTTCACAATCTGAGGATCGTCTCAGATGCATCCAAGGCGGCTGTAGTCGGCACAACAGGATTTACCAAGGAGGAGAGGGCACAAATAAGGGCATTCACAGAGAGGTTCCCCTGCGTTATGGCCCCGAACATGTCGGTGGGTGTAAACCTCCTCCTGAAGGTGCTGGCAGACATCGCAAAGGTCCTCGGAGACGATTATGACGTTGAGATAATGGAGACCCATCACAGGCTGAAAAAGGATGCTCCAAGTGGAACCGCCCTCCGAATGGCTGAGGTGATTGCCAGTGCCCTTGGTAGAAACCTGGATGAGGCGGCGGTCTACTCCAGAAAGGGGCTGATCGGTGAGAGGTCAAAAAAGGAGATAGGTATACAGTGTCTGAGGGCGGCTGATATCGTGGGTGAACATATGGTTATGTTTGCCACTGAAGGTGAAAGGATCGAGATTATACACAGGGCCTCCAGTAGGGACACCTTTGCAAAAGGTGCCATCAGGGCTGTATTATGGGTATATGGGAGGCCTCCTGGCCTCTATGATATGATGGATGTCCTGGGGCTGAGAGGTTCATAATCTGCCCGATCTGATTATCGAGATCAAGAGCCAGAATCCCATCACAAAGGCGACAGCAAATCCTGTAAGCCCGAGAAGGGGTATATCAAAGACCCTGCCTCCGGTACCTGATAGGGTAAGGATTGAGGAACTGAGGATGATTGCTGCCACCACTATGCTGAAGGCGAGGCGGTTGGTGGACCTGTCTATATCCCTTATGAGTCTATCAAGGCCGATAGGCGTCATCCTGATATGAAGTTCGTCCCTGAGGGCCTTTCTCAAAAGGATACGGAGTTGTTTCGGGGTCTTTATGGAAAATTCATAGACCTCATCCCACTGTCTCTGCAGGGAATCATATAAACGGCGTGGATGGTATCTGCTCTTGATCAGTCTCTTTGCATAGGGTTCAGCCACACTTATAAAATTGAAATTCGGATCGAGTTGTCTTCCTATACTGTCAAGTATCAGCATACATTTGTTCAGAAGTAAAAGGTCTGACGGGATCTTTAATTTATGCCTTATTGCTATATGAAGCAATGTATCCAGATACTGGGCGAGGTTTATCTCCGCCAGTGTAACATCATAGAGGGGGATCAGAAAGTCTATCATGTCAGCCTTAAATTCTCTCTTGAACTCTTCGATATCAACATCCTCCTTCACGAGTCCGAGTTTTATATACTGCTCCACAATGGTGTCAAAGTCCTTCTTCACAAGGGCAACAAGAGAGGTCGCTATAGCCTCCATTATATCTGGGGTCAGCCATCCCACAATCCCGAAGTCCACAAGTCCTATCCTACCGTCGGGCATCACGAAGATGTTGCCTGGATGGGGGTCAGCGTGAAAGAAGCCATCTTCAAGAAACATCTTAAAATAGGCATCTACCCCCTTTAACGCCAGTTCCTTTCTATCAATACCCATCCTCTGTATACCTTCAACATCGTCTATCCTTACCCCCTCAATCCTCTCCATGACAAGCATCCTGCGGGATACATATTCGGGATAAAGCCTGGGTATGTATATGTGGGGATACTGGGAGAAGTTTCTCCTGAACCTGCACATGTTCTTCGCCTCTTCAGTGAAGTCTAACTCCCTCTTTATGGTCCTTGAAAACTCCTCCACTATCCCTCTGGGATTAAAGACCTCTGTCTCTGGTATATACCTTACCATGAGGGAGGAGATCGCCCTCATTATTGCTATATCGGTCTCGATCTGTTCCTGTATCCTCGGCCTCTGCACCTTTATCACAACAGGCTCACCATCTCTCAGGGTGGCATGGTGAACCTGTGCCACCGATGCAGCAGCCACAGGCCTGGGCTGGATATCCTCAAAGATACTCTCAGGAGAGGTCTTCATATCCTCCTGTATGATCCTCAGGACCTCATCAAAGGGGAATGGAGGGACCTCATCCTGGAGTTTTTTGAATTCATCGGCAAAGGGCTTTGTTATCAGGTCAGGCCGTGCTGCCAGGATCTGGGCCAGTTTTATAAAGGATGGCCCCAGTTCCTCAAAGGCAAGCCTTAACCTCTCTGGAATGGTATAGGCAACATCTTCAGAGGGTCTCAGGAGTTTAAACCTCTTGGTCAGGGGCAGGACCCTGTGAAGATTCATCTGCTCCACAAACTGTCCGAACCCATGCTTTGCAAAGACATATACGATCTGTCTCAGGCGGGCTATGTTCCTGTATGTCCTTTTGAGTCTGATGATTTCAAGGAGCATCTCTACGAGCCTTCTTTAGCCTGCAGGGACTCCTCCAGTTTCTTAACTCTCTGCGAAAGTGTCTTGATCTTCTTGTTTAGTTCCTCAATATCCTCCTTTGTGGGTAGGTTCATCTTCTCTAAGGTCTTATGGACCATGTCCGCTATCACCTTATTCATCTCCTCTGAGGTCTTCTCCGCCCTTTCTGTCCACTCCTTCAGGAGTTTCGCCCCCTGGGATTCGCTCAGTTGCCCCTTCTTCACAAGTTCATCAATATACTCCTTCACTTTCTCCTGAACTCCGATACCGGCAAAGAGTGCGCTTTTGATGATTTCAAAGGGTGTCATGGTTAACCTCCTTACGGTTTTTTTTAAATTATATCACATCTTTATCTTTCTTCTTATGCATACACCGAGGACAAAGGCATAGAGACAGATCAGGATATGAACATTAAAGAGTGCCTCTGTAAGTCCTGCCGTGAGATAGTGGACTGTGGTTATAAATGCCAGGAGGCCAAGGGGGTTTCTGTCTTTGAGCAGGGCTGTTGCCATCCCTATAGCCCTATAGAAGAGATATATCATCCCCGTAAGTCCCAGAAGGCCGTTTGTTGCGAGGGCATTCATGTAGATACTGTGGGGATGGTTAAATCTCAATATGAACTCTGGCATCTCTCCTCTCTTTACATATTGGGTCAGGACCACCATATAATCCCCTGTTCCCACCCCAAAGAGCGGATTTTCAAGAAACATCCTTAAGGAGGCCTTCCACATCAGGAGCCTTGAGCCTATTGATGTATTGGGATCGCCAGAAAAGAACTTGACTATATCTATATAGGCCATATTCACCCTTTCATGGACAATGTTGTTTAAGTAGTAAGTGCCCAGGATAATACCGACAAATAGACAGACACCTATAAGGTAATACCTCTTCTTCGGCAGAACAATATAGAAGAAGACCAGAAGAGAGAGGATTCCCCCCAACCAGGCGGTCCTTGAAAAGGACAGGACAATGGCCCCAAGCACCAGGGGTAAGAGGATTAAAGACAGCCTTGACAGACCCTGCCTGTCCCACCAGAAGAAGGAGAGGATAACATACAGTCCCACTGCATTCAGGTTTCCAAACCAGATATGGTGCATCCCGAGTGGCCTGATAGGCAACTGACCTGCCCTGGCGCCAGTTAGATACTGTGCAATACCTATCATGTCGAGTATGGCCAGTCCAATGACAAGACTGAAGAGGGCTTTCTTCGCCATTCTGTGATTGTTCATCTCAATCGTATTCGCAAGGAGCAAATATATGAAAAGGAGATTAGATATCCTCTTTATACCCTTTAACGCCTCAACAGTGTCCTCCGAGATAAAAATACCGACAAAAAATGGCACTACAAAGAACAGAACTGGCCAGAACAGCGGGTGCTTTAAAGTGAAGGATACCCTCCTCCGGTAGAGGAAGAAGAAGAGATACAGGTAGAGCAGGACCATCAGTATGGTATTTATACTCTTGGAGAGAGGAAGACTGAGTCCAAAAAGGACAAGTCCTATGCTGATAATTTCTCTATCTCTACTCAGGATGCCTCTCAAAAATATCCTTGATTCTTATAGGGTTAAGAAATTTTATATGCTCATGACACCTTTTTTCAACTCTCCTTAAACTGTGGTTAGAATTTCAAGCACAACTGCCGAAGAGCACATTATTACTCCGGCCATCAAATACATCAAGGTCAGGGCCAAAAATATCTCCTCTCCTTCATTATTCACCACCCCTGCCCTCTTCCTCAGGGGAGAAGGGGGTCACTAAGGAGTTTGTTTTCTGTTTAAGTTGCCGGGTTAATAACATGGGCACCCGTATCTGTTCAAAATTAGGATTAAGGCACAGGCGGTATGCCAAAAGACAGAGGTCAGAAGTCTGAAATCAGAGGTCAGAGTTTAAAAACAGCGGGTTACTCAGGGGGAATCTATCTTTCTCAACAGGGCACGGGCATGATAATTGTCAGGTTCTATTGCAAGGACCCTCTCAAACTCCCTCTTCGCCATCGTGGTCTCGCCCAGTTCCAGATAGACAAGTCCGAGGTTGAAGTGGGCGAGTGCATCGTCCGGGCTTAGATTGATTGCGGTCCTGTAGAGTTCCATCGCCTTCTGAAGGGCCCCCCTCTGGTGGTATATCTGGCCGAGATTGATATAGGGATTTGGGTCTTCAGGGTTTAGAGTGATCGCCTTTCTGTATTCCTCTGCTGCCTTTTGTAGTTCACCTCTCAGGTGATAGGTTAACCCGAGATTGTAGTGCGGTCTTGATTTGCCAGGACTCTTGCTGACCACATCCTCCCATAACCTCACCTCATCACCCCATACCCGATTTCTCTGGTAGGTCAGAACTGCAAGAACTGAAACCACTACCAACAGCAGCCCCTTCACAAGAGATCTCCTCTTCATTGACTGCCCTGCCCTCAGCATCAATACTACCAGGGCAACCGTCACTCCATACATGGGCAGATACATTCTGTGCTCAAAAATCACATCCGGCAACACTACTGCTACCTCCACCGCGTGTGCCATAAAAAACCACAGGATTCCGTATCCGGCGAGCCTTGCCTCTGCCTTCCCCTTTTTAACCATATAAATACCTGATAAAAGGAGGAGTCCGAGCAGTACTGAAGATCCCAGGACCTGCCACTCCAGCAAACTTCGGGAGACCCTGTAGTCATAATCAAGATTCTGACCTGCAGGTATGAAGACCAGTCTCAGATAGGTAACCAGAACCCTCAACTCCGTTAACATATACTCCTGCCTGCCGAGGAACCTCGAGACCCTGGTCAACCTATCTGCCTCTGTTATCAACTCCGCAGGACCTCCAGCCTTTCCGACAAAACTGAGCGGCACGAGGAGGATGGTCAGTGCATAGGGGAGCAGTTTAATGTATCTGGTCCTGGTACCACCAGGAAAGAAGACCATTTCATATACCAGGAGGGCCAGAGGCAGGGTACACACAATCTCTTTGGTCTTCATTCCAAGAACAGCACTGATCAGACCAATGTGATACCAGTATCCCCTTTCCCCGAGTCTCCACTTCACATAGGCAAAAAGGCTGCATAGATAGAAGAGGGTGGCAAGGGAGGTGTACCTCTGGACTATGTAGGTTACCGCCTGTGTCTGCAGGGGATGGACCACAAACAGCAGTGCGGTAAAAAGGGCGGCCTCTTCACCTCCGATTCTGGCTGTGTTCAGGGCGGGTGTTTTGAAGGTGTACAGCACAGTCCAGTATACAAGGAGCCCGTTTAATACATGGATAAGGAGATTCACCAGATGGTATCCGGTGACATCTGGACCATGGATTGCATAATTCAGGGCAAAAGAGAGTTTGCCGATGTAGCGATGGTCGTTCATCACCTCTAAACTCAAAAAATTTCCGATCTCTCTCAGGAGGGGATTTTCCCTTATCTTTCTGATATCGTCAAAGACGAAGGGCACCTCAAAGGTGTTGAGATAGGGCAATGAGGCTGCTACCACGATCAGAAGGGGATATATCCTCATTTCAGTATATTATAGACCATACTCCAGGGAAAGGGGTTATAGATATACCTGAAGTGTGAAAGGAAAGGACCAAAGACCTGTGTGAAATCACACAGCATCTGTGTGAAATCGCACATCAAAGGGGCCAATGGTCCATCTTATGAGAGGCATGTGCCTTGAATACCAACAGAAACCGATCCACTGATAACAACTGGCATATTTCTTGCATTTATCTACTTTGATGATTAATTCTTGACATTTGCCCTTTTTGTGGGTAAAATACTGAGGTCAAGACGGGAGGTGTGGAATGGAGAAGTTATCCTATATTAGAAAAAATCCAAAAAGAAAGGAGGTGAGAGGATGAGAAAGATGCTTCTTGTTGCACTGGTAATGGTTTCTGTCATTGCTTTGTCTTATGGCTACTCCTTCGGTATTGCCGGTCAGTGCTCAAACTGCCACACCATGCACTACAGCCAGAACGGCACCAGGTTGAGTGGATGGGGTACCAGCGGTCCATACGACTACCTGCTCACCAACACCTGTGTGGGTTGCCACTCCACTGATACAGCCTCGGCCACCAATACATCGACCGGGGCCCCTGCGGTGCTCCATACTGCCGGTCCCTCAACACAGGGGCCTGGTCAGACCCTTGCCGGTGGAGACTTCTACTGGGTCGTCAACGGGCAGGACTCCTACGGTCACAATGTGGCAGACCTCGGTGTGGGTCAGGACAGCAATATAGGTCCGAACCTGGGGTATAACCCGCCAGGCTGGGATCCGCTTGCGACTCCTGACACCCTCTCTACCACAGCGGTCAACAGTGGTGGTGCTACATGGTCATCCCAACTTACCTGTGCTGGCACCAACGGCTGTCATGGCCTCAGGGATGCACCCGGCTTTGATGGTCTAAGAGGTGCCCATCACTCCAATGAGGGTGTTAATGACCAGGCAATGGGTACCACACTCGGTGACTCCTTCAGGTTCCTCGCAGGCATCAAGGGGCTTGAGGATTCAGACTGGCAGTGGACAGCCAGTGCTACTGACCACAACGAGTACTACGGAGTGCATGATACAAGCGCAAGAAATGGTGTGAATACCTACTCTGACAAGCAGACAATCAGTTACTTCTGTGCCGAGTGCCACGGTATCTTCCACAGTGACATCGATGTGGACGACCCTGCTGCATCTGCCTGGAGGAGACATCCGACCGACATAGTGCTACCAAATTCTGGTGAGTACTCTGCCTACACCAGTTACAGCATTGAGGCGCCCGTTGCAAGGCCCACTGTGCCAGCAACTGCAAGTGGTACAGTTTCACCTGGTGATGCTGCCTCAGCAAACGGTGCAATCGTGATGTGTCTCAGTTGCCACAGGGCACACGGCTCTGACCAGCCTGATCTCTTGAGGTGGAAGTATGCTGATATGATAGCAGGTGGTGGAGGCACCGGCGGTTGCTTCACCTGCCATACAACCAAGAACTAAACAGGAAGGGGGTCTCGGATGGGGCCCCCTTCAACCCTGGTTCTTCTGAGTCCCCAGAGGGGATTCAGATGAGTCAGGGGAGGAAGGGATGAAGAGTTTAGAATTGTATAGAAAGGAGAAAATGGGCATGAGGGGATTGGTCATTTTCCTGCTTTTCATGGGCCTTATTTTATTTTCAACTTCGTCATTCGCAGTCACAGGGGTCTGCTCGAACTGTCACACCATGCACTACAGCCAGGACGGCACCAGGTTGAGTGGATGGGGTACTGCGGGGCCTTACGATTACCTCCTCATTGCCGACTGTCTCGGCTGCCATGCGATGGGGACTGCCAATGCGATAGAGACCATTGGCACCTCGCAGGTCCCCCAGGTGATGCATACCGACACGAGAGACCTTGCCGGTGGAAACTTCGCCTACATCCTGGGTGTGAAGGGTCCCGGGGCGGACGACTCCTATGGGCATAATGTGGTGGATTTCGGTGCCTCCTATAAAGAGAGCACACTCTACAACCCACCAGGTGCCCACCATGCAGGCCAGGTTACGGCAGACGAACTCACCTGTGCGGGTGAGAACGGCTGTCACGGTCTGAGGGATATATCCGGTTCTCCTCCTAACGAGATCACCGGTATAGTGGCGATGAAGGGTTCACACCACAGGGATGTGGACGGGCAACTGGATGTGGCGGATCAGCCCTGGAACTCCTACAGGTTCCTCTGGGGTGTGAAGGGCTACGAGGACACAGACTGGCAGTACACCTCTTCGGCCACTGACCACAACGAGTACTTCGGGGCATCTACACCAATGAGTCTTTCAGGCTGTTCCAGTACGCAGTGCCACCCCGGCGGGGATGTCAACTATGTGAAGCCTGCAAGCCAGACGATAAGTGGATTCTGTGCCACCTGCCATGGTACCTTTCACAGTCTTGAGGGGATTGGTGGTGACACCTCCTCTCCATTCGTGAGGCACCCTACGGATGTGGTTCTGCCCTCTACCGGTGAATTTTCCGCCTACAACGGAGGCAATCCTGGGCCTTACAGCCTGGATGCCCCCCTTGCCAGACAGACTGTGCCTGCGTCTTCAAGCAGTACGGTAAATCTTGACTCGGATGTGGTGATGTGTCTCAGTTGCCATAAGGCACACGCCACCCAGTATCCCGATATGCTGAGATGGGACTACTCCTCCATTGTGACCGGTGGAAGCGGAGGTTGTCATATCTGTCATACGAATAAGTAACTCTTATTAAACTATAAGTGGAGTGGAAAATTGGATGTGATTGTGTTAGAATTGTTAAGCCATGGGCTAAATAGATAGATTTTGCGAGGGGGTAATTATGAAAGGATTGCAATTTTTTATTATTTTTATTTTTACTATTGTTTTCAGTGGATATGCCAGGGGGGCAGTGACAGGGCAGTGCTCTGTCTGTCACACGATGCATAACAGTCAGGCCGGCACGGCAGTGGCAAGGGGAGGCAGTGGTGTGGGCTGGGACGCCTCAGGAAACCTGACCGGCGGCTCTCTCACCTCAACACCCAACGACTATCTGCTCATCACCAACTGTGTGGGATGCCACTCTTCCACCACAGCCAGTACCATAGTAAATGTCTCAGGTGTAACGATACCCATAGTTTATAATTCGGTTCCACCGACAACCCCCCTTGCAGGTGGTAATTTCTACTGGGTGGTAAATTCAGGTGACGCCTATGGACACAATGTCTACGGGATCGCAGGTGCCGATGCAACCCTCACCACTGCTCCAGGCAGAAACATCTTTGGCTGTGCCAATTCCTGTCATGATACCCTTGCAGACCCACCCGGTGCTAACAATGAACAGAGGGGAGGCTGTCAGGGCTGTCATGTCTTCACCGCACACCACGATGACTCAAAGCCCTGGTACAGATTTCTGAAGGGTCACGGTCAGCCACCCTTTGGTGATCCCCTCAACTATGCAGATTATGTGGTGGGCGTGGAGGATTCTGATTGGGAGGCCACCACGGATCCCACTACTGGTGACCACAACTACTACAAGGGTACCACTGCTCAGTACTCTGAGGGTAACGCTCTTGCAAATTATAAGAGCATTACTGCCTTCTGCCAGGGATGTCATGGAGTGTTTCATGGTACACCCGATGACCCCAGCCCTGGAGACGGGATGGGTACGTCCAGTCCCTGGATCAGGCACCCTACAGATATAGCCCTTCCAACAACTGGTGAATACTCTGCCTATGACCCAACTGGTGCAGGCTACAGTACGGAGGCCCCTGTGGCATGGGTGGATCCGAGTAATCCCACAAGGGCAGAGGCGATAGTGATGTGTCTCAGTTGTCACAGGCCACACGGTTCTGACCAGCCTGATATGTTGAGATGGGACTACACCCAGATGATAGTGGGAAGTGGTAACACAGGTGGATGTTTTACCTGCCATACCACCAAAAACTGATGAAGTATCATTTCAGGTAGGCCGACTTCCAGAAGAGAAATCACGGGGGGCTGGAATATGCCCCTTTTTTATCCATTTTTTTCAATATCTTCTTCTGCCTGATGGTGCAGTCTGTTTGTTCTGGGAATACAGAGACCGCCGCAGTCTTATTTGACATTTAAAAAAATTTGACATTATAAAATACAGAGATTTTATTTTGTGATGAGGGGCGAGGTCTTCTATAGGTTGTTCAGACATGCCCTGCAGGGGATGACCCTTTTTTTTGTTATCCTCTCAATAGTCCTGCCTTTATCAGCCCAGCAGAAGTTTGTGAGGTTTCAGACCCAGATCAACAGGGATGAGGAGGGCAGGAGGCTCCTTCTGCCGTTCTTCGTCTATGTTGACCGTTTGAGGGATGAGATATATGTGATAGATGGCAGAAACAGGGTGATTATATACAATACAGCACTTTATCCGCTCCTCACCCTTGACAAAAGGCGCGGGGTTACCTCTCCCCTGGCGCTCACCGTGGACGCAGAGGGAAACCTCTACATCATCCAGGCACCCACGGAGGAGACCCCCTTCCACAGGGTCTCTGTCTTTGACAGGGCCTGCTTCTGGCAGAAGGACATCATAATAACAACGGAGAGAGAGGGTGAGCAATTCAAGCCTTACAGGATAGCAGTCAACAGGAGGAGCGAGATATATCTTGCAGGTCAGAACTTCAGGGGTGTCCTCCTGCTCGATCAGGAGGGTGCCCTGAAGGGGTTACTCGCCCCGGTTGAGGAGGGCAAAAGGGCCCCCATAATAGATGTGAAGATAGACGATGAGGGGAGGGTCTATCTGGTAAACATCACGGACAGCAAGATATATGTCTACGATGAGGATAACCGTTTCCTCTTCAAGTTTGGGGAGAAGGGGGGCGTGACAGGGAAGTTGAGCCAGCCAAAGAGTGTGGGTGTGGATGTGAGGAGACAGATGGTCTATGTGGTTGACTATATGAGACACACCATATCAGCCTACAGCAGAGAAAGGGGGAAGTTCCTCTTTGAGTTTGGCGGGAAGGGATGGTCTCCAGGATGGTTCCAGTTTCCGAGTTACTTAGATGTAGATTCAAGGGGGAGGGTGATAGTGGCGGATACCTTCAACAGAAGGATACAGGTCTTTGAGCCGATGGAGAGTAGCGGTGGAGAGCAGTAATCTGTTAAGAAAGCCATTTTTACTCTTCCTCCTGATTTTTGTCCTTACAGCCTGTAAGGGGATTCCAGCAGGACCTGTCGGTAGATATCTTCCACAGGGGAGGGTGACGGTGATTCTCTCGCTGGCCGATGTCCCCAGGAAAGAGATCCGTTTCAGTATTCACTCATTGGTCCTCCTGTCAGAGACAGGACAGAGGATCGAACTGATCAGGAATCCTGTGGAGATAGACTCCATAAGTGTGAAAGGCAGACAGGTCCTGCTGGCGGACAGAAGGGTGCCGGAGGGTTATTACAGGGAGGTGGTTATAAAGGTTAAGGACCCCTTCATTGTGAGGCAGGATGCCGATCCCCTCGGCCTGAGAGTGGATACTGTTCACCTGAAGACGGACCTGAGGATCCCTGCCTCCCAGAACAGGACGATCTTTCTGAGGTGGGATGTGGACGACTCTTACAGGGAGGGAGATTTCTTTGAGCCCAGGTTCTTCCTTGAGAAGGAGAAACTCTATGTGAGTTCACTACTGCTTTATGTAACAAACGAGGCATCGGGCACCGTCTCGGTTATAGATAAGGTGAGGGCGGAGATTGTGGATACGATCCTGGTCGGGGACAGGCCCAGGGGTGTGGCATCTGGTCTGCTTGCTGACAGAAGGAGGGTGTATGTGGCAAACTCGGGCTCCAATAGTGTATCAATCATTGACCCTGAAGTGAACAGGGTGGAAGAGGAGGTGCTTCTGGTCAGGGGTGTGGAGCCCGTGAGTGTGGCCCCGGCACTGATAAACAACGGAAGAGAACTCATCTTTGTCGCCAACTTCAGGTCTAATAACCTCTCGGTGGTGGACCCCCTCACCTATCAGGAGGTTGACTCGGTGGATGTGGGTCTGGGGCCGATCAGGGTGGTGGCAGACCCTCCACTTGATAGGGTGCTCAGGATATCATTGCTTGAGTCCTCTGAACTGGACCTCCTCCGGAGGTACAGGGATCGTTTTATTAATCTCTATGTGGCAAACTATCTCTCGAACAGCATATCCGTGGTGAGAGTTGATCTGAACACTGAAAGGGCCGTGGATGTGACAGAGATCAAGGTTGGATGGAACCCGGTGAACCTCTATCTGGATTACTCCAGGGGGAGGCTCTATGTGGCAAACTCAGGCTCAGACTTTGTGACAGTGGTGGATGTTATTGAACTCATCAGGGGAAATGTAGAGGCATCCGTGAGACGAATAAACAATACGGGCTACTCTGTGGTGAGTCTCTATACAGAGCCAGAGTTCAACAGGCTTTATCTGTTGAGGGCAGAGCCTCCACAGGTGGTTGTCTTGAGACCCCTGGAGGATGTCTCCCCCAGGGCAGGACTATCGCCTGTAATGGGTATCATTGACCTCAAGGGCAGACCTGTGGACTTCGTGGTGAACGAAAGCGACAACAGGCTCTATGTGGTAGACCGGGAGGACAACTCCATCAGGTTTGTGGACAGGATTGCAAGGAGAGAGATCGCCACAGTGCAGGTTGGTGAGTCACCATACGGGATTGCAGAGATGAGGGAGGAGCAGTGAGGGGGCTTTTCTGTCTGACGGTGATGATGTGCCTCCTCACAGCATCGGTCTCCTTTGCAGAGTTCTCCGGCACCCTCAACAATACATACCAGAACCAGAGGTCCTATGAGGAGGGAGAGAGGGTTTTCACCAAGGAGTCCTTCCTCACGAACCTGAGCCTCAATCTCAACAGGAGATTGACATCTTTCGTCTTCTATCAGATCTATCTAAGGGCCCACTACAAGACCACAGACAGGACCGATGCCTCAGGCCGCACCACAACCCAGATCACAAAGAACCTTGAACCTTCATTCCAGATCTCCCTGTCAACCCCATTTTATCAATTCAGACTTCAGTACAGGCTGAACCTGAGGGATACAGAGGCATTCACAGGCAGGCAGACGAAGACCTCTGACGAACTGTTCAGTGTGTTCTTTAATCTCACACCCCAGGATCTGCCATCCCTCTATCTACAGTTCTACAGAGAGAGGATAAGGAACAGACTCTATGAGACAGGAGACAGGGACAACTACAGATACATTGCCTCCTCTTACTATAAGTATCAGAGAGGGAGTTTTTCTGGTGAGTACTACATCACCTATCAAAACAATACAGACAAGACCCCGGATGCACTTATATACAGGACTGAGACGAGACAGTTCTCCGCTTCCTACAAGGTCTCCTATAATACAAACTTCTGGAGAGAGTTTTTGAGGCTCTACGGGGAATATAAGGGAAATCTTGGCAGGACAAGGTCAAATCAATTCTCTTCAGAGACCGGAGAGTTCCTCTTTGAGAGAGAGCCCTTTGAAGGGCTTTATGCAGTTGGGACCCTTACTGAACCAGAGGTGGAGTTTCTGCCCTCTGAGCCTGCCCTGATTGATAATGACCTTGAGACAGGTATCAGCAGGATCAATCTCAGTACAACCCGTTACCATAATATCGGTCTTTCACTCCTGACAGAGGAACCTGTAGAAAAGATCTACATATATGTGAACAGAGACGTCACCGGTGATCCCAATCTCCAGGACCCTGCAAACTGGAAGGTCTTTATCTCAGACCTGAACTTTACAGGGGCTGAATGGACGGAGGTCCCTGTAGCCACTGTTACAGTGACGGTCTATGACCCTGTACTCGATATCTACAGATACGAGATCGAACTCTCCTCTACACAGACCGCAAAGTACTTCAAGGTGGTGAACTATGAGACCGTCTTCGGGGTGTCTGATGTCCTGGTGACTGAGATAGAGGCATATGGGACCGAGTTGATCACTTCCCGGGAAGTGGTGAGTGTTTCGAAGTTCTATCAGCAGGAGATACACATAGGGGCAGGGATGAGGATAAGGGAGAACCTGAATCTTGACCTGAGCCTGTACACCAAGAGGATGGATACGAACATGCCCTCTTTAAAGGACTCGGCCGGTAAGGTCTTCAAGAACATCTTTTCAGATCCCTCGGTTGATCTTGAGACTGAACAGAGAGTGGAGGTCACCCGCTCTTACAGTGCAACCCTCAGGTGGGACCCTTACAGCAATCTCTCCAGCCAGGCGAGGCTTCAGAGGTTTGAACTCGTCGACAATAAGGGAGAAAAGGACCATTCTGCCAATTCCTTTTCATTGCAGTTGCAGTACATACCGCTCCAGAGGCTCACCACTACACTCACTCTGACCAGGTCAGAATCCTATGAATTTGATGAGAAGAGGAGCAGAAACACAACCCTTACCCTTACCACAGATGCAAAGATACTCAGACAGTTAACAATGATAACAGATATAGGTTATCACTTGACAGATGACCTCATTGCTGGTACTGAGACCAGGGGAAGGTTTATAACAGGTAGCCTCGATGTCCATTTCACCAATCAGATAAGGAGTTATATCACCTTTGGACTGGAGAGGACCTCATCGGAGGAGGAGTCCACAACCACAAAGAGGGCCTCCTTAACCCTGAATTACAGGCCCGGAAGGACCTTTACGCTCAGTGGTAACTTCAGTATATCTGATACAGAGGGTGATACCACCACCTCTGAGGGGATATCCCTTAACTGGAGACCGACCAGGAAACTCTGGTTCAACCTGGGCGCATCTAACTCTCACCGGGAGCCCGATTCCATTGACACACAGTCACTGCACAGCAGTTTTACCTGGTACATGAGGAGATTCCTTGACCTGAGGCTTACTTACAGTTTCAACAGACAGGAGACGGATGTCCAGCGACAGATCCATACTCTGAGGTTACAGTTAAATTGCAGAATCTAAAAGGCATAATTTATAATAACCTTTGTATTCAGGGCTTTTGGAATGAAAGGGGAATTTGATGATCTCCCTGAAGAATGTTGTATTGATGGTCCTGTTTTTTTCTGTACTTGCCGGCTGTGGTACAGACAGGTTCTATGTGCACAGGGATAGTACCCTGGAGGTGCCCAAAAAGGTGGCGGTGTTACCCTTTGAAAACCTCACCCAGGACCCCCTTGCCGCTGAAAGGGTCAGAAGAGTGGTTATTGCAGAACTGCTTGTCAGGGGGATAGATGTAGTGGAGCCAGGCGAGGTCCTGAGGGTATTGAGGGAGTCAGACATACCAAATCTACAGTCCATCTCCATAAAAGATATCAAGGCACTGGGCAGGGAACTTGAGGTTGACGGAATAATAATGGGTTCTGTGAGTGCATATGGTATACGAAGAGGTATAGAGGGGGCCTATCCAGAGGTGACTCTACATCTCATGCTCCTTGACCCTTCTACAGGTCGCATACTATGGTCTGCCTGGCGTACTGAGGGGGGACCGACATTCTGGATGAGTTACTTCGGTACGAAGGGTGCCACCCTGAATGAGACGGCAAAGAGGGTGGTCAGAGATGCCATAGATACTCTATTTGCAAAGGGGGAGTCATGATCTCAAGGGCCTCAGCAGTACTGTGTGGCATTATACTGTCTTTGATTTTTCTGTCAGGGTGCAGTACCAAGGTGGAGACCTTTCATATCAGTGAGGAGTATGACTTCAGTTACATCAAGAGGGTGGCTGTCCTCCCCTTCACGAACCTCACTGATAACAGAAATGCAGGCGAGATAATCAGACAACTGGTGATAAGTGAACTCCTCGCCTCAGGACTTGTGGATGTGGTCCATACCGGCAATGTTACCAGGGCCCTTAAGAGACAGAATATTACTGACATAAACTCCATGAGTGTGTCCCAGATAAGGGCCCTTGGAAAGGACCTGAAGGTACAGGCTGTGATACTGGGCACAGTGGAGAAGTATGGAGAGACAAGGATTGGGGCAGTGAGCGCACCCGAGGTGACCATAACCCTTATGATGGTTGAGACCGATGGCGGGAGCATCGTCTGGTCAGTGACGAAGACGAGGGGAGGGGCAAACTTTCTCGCCCGTCACTTTGGGGCAAAGCCAGAGACCCTCAGTGAGACGGCCCTGAGGGTGGTGAGGGAGGCGATCCAGACACTGTATGTGTACTAAGGGTATTATAGGCGGCCTCCTTCTGATGCTTCTTGTGTGTCTGCCTCTGGCAACCGTTGCACAGGAGGAGGTGGCGACCCTTGGGCCAGTAAAAAGGCCTGCAGTGACAGTGGATGAGACACTGCAGAGCCTCAATGTGGAGATAAGGGTTCCCCCGCCTGTGGTTGAGGTACCACGGCTACAACCTCAGGGAGAAATTCCGGTGGAAAGGCCACCATTCGCCATTATGCCCTTTGAGAACCTGACAGAGGTGCCGGGCGTGGAGAATGAGGTTATGGCCCTGGTGAGGGCAGAACTTCAGGCCCGCGGCATCAGCATACTGCCTGACAGCAGGATGGTAGAGTTTATGAGGAGACACCGGGTGAGGTACAGGGGGTTTATGCCAGGTGGCCTGCTGGGGAAACTGAAAGAGGAACTCCAGGTGGATTATCTGCTGGTGGGCACGGTGGTTGAGTATGATGCCGGGAATATACCCACCTTTGGGCTACATACAAGGGTCCTTGACACAGCAACAGGAAGGATACTCTGGGCAAACTACAACTCCCATAATGGTGCTGACTTTGAGTCAGTCCTCGGGCTCGGGATTATAACCTCTATGCAGAAACTCCAGGAGGTGGTGATAGGAGAACTCCTGTCGGACTTCAGCCTCAAACCAGGAGCTCCAGGGGGTAAAGTCGTTGCTGTGATACCCTTCAAGAACATTACAGAGAGGTTCTGGGCCGGCAGGGCGGTGACCTATATGTTGATAACAGAACTCTGGAGACAGGAAGGGGTGGAACCCATTGATGTGGGAGATGTGAAGGATACACTGGTGAGACTGAATATCAGACACAGGTCACAGTTAAGTTATCCAGAGATCGATTCCCTCAAGGAGGCCCTCGGGATTGAACAGGTACTGATTGGTACTCTGGAGGAGTACAGCAGGGCCACACTCCCAAGGGTCCTCCTTTCGGCAAGGCTTATAGATGTGAGGACAAGGAGTGTCCTCTCTCAGATAGATCAGGAACTGGACGGGGATGACGAGATAAAGGTGTTTGATTTTGGCAGACTGAGGTCAGTTGACAGGGTGGCATACAGGGCGGTGAGCCACTTGGTTGAGAGACTGAAGGAGAGGGTATGGTGAGGTTGTATCTGTTCTTCTTGGGCCTGGTGCTTATGGTCTCGCTGTCAGGCTGTGTGACCATGGAAGAGAGGTCTACTGACAGGCTCCTGGCCATCGTCAACGGGAGGCCGATCACAGAGACTGACCTCCTCTATGACCTCCAGATAGAACACAGAAGGGAGGACCTGTCTGGCGCAGGGAGTTTCGACCTGGAGAGGTTTCTACAGAAGGTGATAGACGATACCCTTATTGTGGAGGAGGCAGAGAGGATGGGGCTCGGAGACAGCCCCTTTGTGCAGGCGAAGGTGAGGCAGTACATCATCAGGGAGGATGTTACCAGGCTCTACCAGGAGGAGATACTCTCCAAGATAGAGGTGACAGAGGAGGAGGCGAGGCGGTACTACCAGGAGATGTACGAGGTCTTCAGGGTGTCGATAATAGAGACGGACTCCCCTGAAAAGGCGAAAGAGGCCGAGAGAGAACTGTCTGAGGGAGGTGATTTCTCTGCCTTGGTGAAGAGATACGGCGGCAGGGAGGATGTAAAATACACCAGACTTGCCCTTGCGAGGTCTCCTGAGTTTGAGGAACTGGTCCTCGGGTTGAAGGCAGGGCAGTGGGGAGGCCCTGCAGAGATAGACGGTATCTACTACATAGTGAAACTCATCAGGAGGGATCCCCCGGAGGGGAGGTTTGAAGAGAGAAAGACCAGGGTAATTAAGCAACTGAAAAAGGAGAAGGAGAGGGAACTGAGTGATAGATACCTCCAGCAACTCAGGCAGAAGAGCCAGATCTGGGTGAATGAGGCCCTGATTGCCGAACTAAAGGAGTCCGATGACCTGAAACCTTTCAGGGATGACACCAGGGTACTCGCAAGGGTTGACGGAGAGGAGTTGAGGGTCTCTGCCCTCTTTTCTCCCGAGAAGACACCCTCTCCACTGGCGGTTGAGAGACTTGTGCAAAACTGGATTGACAGAAAGGTTGTGGACCTGGAGGCCCTAAGGAGGGGTTATCATGAGAGGTCACCTCTCAGGGAACAGGTCAGGCGGTACAGGGACCAGATACTGAAGAGGGTCTTCATAGGCACCGTGGTGCTACCTCAGATAAAGAGGGACGATCGGTCCCTCAGGGAGTATTATAAACGGAATATGGACAGATACAGGAGGCCGACCCGATACAGACTCCAGGAGATAGTCCTGAAGAGTAGAGAGGATGCAGAGGAGGTCCTGAACCAGTTGAAGAAAGGGGCAGACTTTGGATGGCTTGCAAGGACCCGTTCTGTTGCCTCCACCTCGAAAAGAGGTGGTGAGGTTGGATGGGTCACCCTGGATGGCCTCTCCGAGCCTGTGAGGAATGCGGTCAGGGGCCTCACTGTAGGCGGGATCAGTGGTGTAATAGATGATGGGGAACACTACAGGATCGTCCGTCTGGTGGACAGGAGGGAAGGGCAGGTGCCTGATTTCGGAGAGATAAGGTCCAGAGTCCTCTCAGATTACACACGGGAGGAGATTACGAAGAAACTCAGGGAGTATGTGGAGCAGTTGAGGAGAGATGCCGAGATAGAGGTCTTTGAGGATGTCCTGAAGGCCCTTAAGGAGAGGTTCAGTGGTGAAAAGGTTTAGGTTGAACATGTATAATACACGGGTCGTGAGAGGTCCTGTAGTAATAGGGCTGTTTGTATTACTTCTGGCCTTTGTGGTTGTCTCCTGTGCACCAGAGGTCCAGAGACTACCCAGACGGAAGGGGTTTGCACCAAAACCCTGTCTGGACTGCCACAAGCAGATGCAGAAGGAGTTTACGAAGAAGGTGGTTCACCAGCCCATGAAACAGAGGCAGTGTGAGTCCTGCCATCTGAGACACGGGAAACTCCCGATAAAGACCTTTGTAGTCAGGGGTGAGAGGAGGCTCTGTAGCCTCTGCCACAGCCAGTTTGAAGAGAATCTGAAGAAGAAGAGGTCTGTGCATACCCTCATGAAGGGGAATGAAGGCAGGTGTGTCCCCTGTCATCAGCCTCATGGTTCAGACTCACCAAAACTCCTGAAGGGCAATGTGAATGACCTCTGTATAAGTTGTCATGACAGGAAGGAGTTTGACAGGCTGATACCCCATAGCCCTGTTAAGGAGAACTGTCTGATATGTCATGACCCCCACGGCTCGGATGAGGCGTTCAACCTGAAGACCGCAGAGGCACAACTCTGTCAGACCTGCCACAGGTACACCCCTCAGTTTACAGAGGCACACGGGGGTTATCCTGTCCAGCAGGCGAGGTGTTCAGGGTGCCACGACCCCCACGGTTCCAGCCAGAAGGCGATTCTCAGGGCGGAGGTACACAGGCCAATGCAAGAGATCAGGTGCGACAGTTGTCACAATCCTGCTGATAGCCCTGACCCCTTAGGAGTATCAGTAGGTGGTGGGAGTCTCTGTTATGGTTGCCATTTACAGCAGCAGAGACAGTTCATGAAGCCCTTTGTACATCCTCCTGTGGAAGAGGGCGACTGTACCGCCTGTCATGACCCCCATGCCTCGGACTTCAAGAAGATCACCATTGCACCCGGAAAGGACCTCTGCATCCTCTGCCACAAGGAGAGTCCAAATCTTGATGTGAGTAACCTCCATGGACCTATCAAGACTCAGGGCTGTACTGTCTGCCATAACCCGCATGCCTCAGAGTTTGCATCCTATCTGCCTGCCTCAAAGGAGGAGGTCTGTTTTGTCTGCCATGAGGAGACGAAGGATCAGATGCAGAGGGCCTTCAGACACCCCCCCTTTGCCAATCAGGAGTGTCTCAGTTGCCACGATCCCCACGGGTCAAACAATCCTCAGGTGATGGTCCTTCCACCTGACAGGCTATGCTACAACTGCCACGAAAGGGATGCCTTTTTTGATGTCTACATCCATAAGCCCGTACAGAAGGGCAGGTGTCTCGACTGCCATACCGGCCATTCCTCAGACTACGCCTCCGGGCTTAAGGCCTCTGCGAACGGCATCTGCAGAAACTGTCATGGCAGCACCTATGCAGAGGTACCTGAGGATAAGAAGGGACACATCCCCTTTCAACAGAACAGGTGTAGTGACTGTCACCTGCCCCATGTGAGTAATTTCGCCGGTCTCACAAAGGCCCCGAAGTCTGAACTCTGCTTTACCTGTCATGGTGAGGTAAGACAGACACTGAACTCCTCACCTGTGAGGCACCTCCCCCTTGAGGAGGGTGAATGTACAGCCTGCCACAGCCCACACGGTACGGGTCTTGATAAACAGTTGAGAGCCCTGCCGAATACACTCTGTATCACCTGTCACAAGAGGCTGCTGAAGAAGACGGAGTTCAAGGGCCATATACTAAGACAGGAGGGTGTGGACTGCCTCGACTGCCATAGATCCCATTATGGGCAGAAGAGGTTCCTCCTGATGAAGGACTCTCCTGATATGTGTTTAGACTGTCACGGTACTGACACAGAAGAGACCCTTAATAAGCACGGCAGACCCATCAACCAGATCCGGAGATGCCTGGACTGCCATGATCCTCATATCAGTGTGTACAGGGGGCTGATAAGGGATGTTCAGCATAACCCCTTTCAACAGAGACAGTGTGATGTCTGCCACAGGACAGGATAAGGGGAGGGTGTGATGAAGATGAGAATCAGTGTGGGGCTCCTTCTGATGATCCTCATCTTGGGCCCCAGGGCTGTCCCGGGTGAGGCCCTGCAGGAGGTCTGTTATCAGTGTCATCAGGATACAGAGGGAGAACTGTCCCTCTCCTCTGTGCATGAACCATTCAGGGAGGGCAGGTGTACAGCATGCCACAGCCCTCACGCCAGTTCACATAAGGGACTTGTGAGGGACAGGATAAACGGACTCTGTTACTCCTGCCATCAGGACCTACAGGAGAAGGTGAGCCAGGAGAGGATGCACGGGGCGATCAGGGATGGGCTCTGTACTGACTGCCACTCTCCTCATGGTAGCAACAACAGGAGCCTCCTTGTGAGGCCTCAGAAGGAAATCTGTTTCAAGTGCCATAAGAACCTCAAGAAGAAGATAAATGAGGACCTCACCGCCCATCCCCCATTTAACAATGGTGAGTGCTCGGCCTGTCACGAACCCCATGCCTCCAAGGAGTATAACCTCCTTGTAGGGCCTTCAAACCGGTTCTGCCAGAGGTGTCATGCCCCGGGCTGTAAGGTGGGTGATGTCTCCATCACAGACAGGACGGAAAAGATGGAATGTATCTCCTGCCATACAGGCCATAGTGCGAATACAGCGGGACTGCTCGGGCCAGAGGGTCATCCCGACTTTCTTGAGAGAAACTGCACCGCCTGCCACAAGCCATTTGTGGAAGGTGCCCCTGTGGAACTGAAGGCAGAGGGACCGGAACTCTGCTTCAACTGTCATGTGAAGGATCCGAAAAGGTTCCATGAGGACGACCTCCACTATGGCATCTCTGAGCAGCCCTGTCTCCTATGTCACAACTACCATGCCTCAGACAGACCAGGCTTTACTGTTAATGAGAGGGATGCCTGTCTTGAGTGCCACGCAGACATCGATACCAGGATCAGCAGGATGACCAGGAAACTGAAGGGTATAAGGTGTGCACCAGTGAAGAACAGACAGTGCTTCGGGTGTCATATGCCGATGCATTCCACAAGGCCCCTGTATATGAAGGTGCAGGCAGATGTAATAGGCACCTGTGTGGCCTGCCACAGGGCACAGCACAAGGTGAGCCATCCGATGGGTGAGGGGGTGAAGGATCCGAGGGATGGGAGCACGATTACCTGTAAGACCTGCCACAGTATGCACGATGCGAGGGCGGAGATAATGCTCAGGTTTGACCGTCACAGGGAACTCTGTATCCAGTGCCATAAGATGTAACTGGCATATTTTTTGCTTATTAATTTCTTAGATGAACGGTCTTAGATGGATAATTCTTCTCTTGATCCTGGGAGTGCCTGCGGGCAGGGCAGAGGCGATCGATCCCGGTATTGCCTGCAGCAACTGCCATACCATCCATTACAGTCAGGACAATACCCTGCTGGCCCAGTGGGGCACCACCGGACCCTATGAGTTCCTTCTCATCAATGACTGCATCGGCTGTCATAGCAGTTCCACCTCTGACACAATAGTTGATGGCATCCCAATCGTATACAACACCTCTGCTCCCACCGCTCCCCTTGCAGGTGGCAACTTCTACTACCTTGCCATCTCTGATGCGAATGGCCACAATGTGGTGGAGATTGGCAACCCGGATGATACCCTTATAGCCCCACCAGGGGCCGTCCATACGGGCCAGGTAGGTCAGAATGAACTCACCTGTAGCGGTAACAACGGCTGTCACGGTGTGAGAAACTTCAGCGCCTCTGTGGGTATAATCTCCATAAAGGGTGCACACCACAACAATGTGAATGGACAACTGGATGTGGCTGATCAGGTATGGAACTCCTACAGGTTTCTGAACGGGGTGAAGGGGTATGAGGACTCCGACTGGCAGGCAACCTCCTCTGCCTCAGACCACAACGAGTACTTCGGGGCCACCACACCGATGGACACATCCGTCTGTGGTGCATGCCACTCTGGTGGCCAGATAGGGATAAGGCCCTCGAGCCAGACGATAAGCGGGTTCTGCGCCACCTGCCATGGTGACTTCCACTCCATCTCCGGTATAGGTGGGGACACCACCTCTCCCTTTATAAGACACCCCACTGATGTGGTCCTGCCGAACTCAGGGGAGTTTACCGGTTATACCACGTATGACCTGCTCGCACCGGTGGCGAGACCTGCGGTTCCCGCCTCTGCAAGCAATATAGTGGAGCCCGGGAACGGGACCACCGAAACGGGCGCGGTGGTGATGTGCCTCAGTTGCCATTATGCCCATGCCTCACCCTATTATAAGATCCTCCGCTGGGACTACAGGGGCTGGCCTGCAGGTGGTGGACAGAATGGGTGTAATGTCTGCCACAGGAGTAAGGACTGAAAGGAGGCCATGATGGACAGGGTTAGGATAAAAGGTGCCATTCTTATAGTGATTCTCCTTCTTCTGAGCGGGCTCCTCGCCTTCGGTGTGAAGGCACTGGCAGGTGTGTTCTTGAACTCGGCCCATGGAAACACCACCTACGGGGTATACCGAACGAGCATCTCCTCCTTCGGCTACTCCCGGGGTAACTGTACCCACTGCCACGAGCAGCATGCGAGCATTGACGGCACAGAGCCTGCCCCTGCATCAGGCACACCCTCTAACTACACCCTCTTTTATGACAACTACATAAATCAGACCGATGGGTTCTGCTACCAGTGCCATACCGATACAGGTTCCTACCAGTCAGGTGGTCTGGTGAACAGGAGTTACAGTTACAGGGCCGGTGGGTGGACTGCTGACACCCTTAACGACATCCTTGAGGCATTCTCCTTCACCTCACCCGGTTCATCCCACTGGCTGGATGATATAAGGACATTCATCACAGGTAAGCCATGGGGCTACACCCAGGACTCAAACCCCTGTACTGCCTGTCACAACCCCCATGCAGCCCAGGGAGACCCTCCGAACTCTCCGGACGGGACCAAGTCACCCACAACCCGTGGGTATCCAGTATCCAGGCCGTCCCAGCACAGCAGGGTGAGCAACCTCTGGGGCCTGTGGGGTGATGAGCCAGGTGAGAGAATGAGTGACTATACCACGGGATACCAGGCTCCCTACAGGTACAACTCCACAACCGCCTATGAGCCGGATGGCTCCAGCACCCAGGACGGCTCCAACCTTACAGACTTCGTCACCTTCTGCACGGACTGCCATAATACAGTGGATGTGATCTCAAGCACCCCCCTGGGCCGTAACCTGAGACCAATTGACTGGGTGAATGAGAAACACGGCTCCTTTGATGCTGACGGTGCCCTCAGCGGAGACCCGCCCTACGGGAGCATAATGGGCAGGACCCTCTCCTGTACAGACTGTCATGAGCCTCACGGCTCTCCCAATCAGGCCCTTATAAGGGCAGAGGTGAATGGTGCGACGCTGGCTGGTACCATAACCACCATAGAGGCTACTGACTTTACCCCTCCCTTTGCTGATTACAACAAGGAACTGGGTTACCTCTGCCAGAGATGCCACATGGATGACTATGACTTTAATACTAACTGTCAGCAGAACAGATGGTATTATGTCCATCACAGTGGTTCTGGAGACCCGCCGTATAGTGCCATGCGTTGCTGGAATTGCCATGACTCAGGGTCGGGGCCTCCGGGCTGCAACGCCAATGTCACCTCCATAAACTGTAATATCTGCCACTATCACGGCTCTGTGGATACCATCCTCGGTACGAACCGGAAGACCTTCTAAATGGCATAGAATTTGCATCTCTGTTTAAACAGAACAGGTGATGACTTTTGGTGCCCGTTTTTAAAATGGTTTAGATTACTGGAGTTATTGAAGTGACTGTGAGATGGTCTTGGAGAGGACGGAAGAGGATGCATTGTGTGAAATGCCACATCAGGTGTGTGAAAACACACAGTTTATATTGATAGAAGGGAGGAAGGGATGAGTGTGTCAAGAGAGAAATCAATAGTACTGGCGTTTTTGATATTTATCGGCCTGATAGGATTTATATCCATAGCCTCAGGGGCGGAGTATCTTGGGAGTATAAGTTACCCCCATATGACCTCTCCCGGCAGGTTGGCCACTGGTCCTGACGGGAGCCTCTATGTGACAGACGGCTACAACAGAAGGGTCTTTATATTTGACAGGACCTGGAGGTATGCAGGTTCCATCTCCTTTGAGGGTGCCTCTGCAGTGGCGGTGGCAGGTAATGGGACGGTTTACATAGGGGATACCAGGAAGGGAGAGGTGGCTGTATACAGGGGTGGCCAGAGGGTTGGCACCATTGGATCAAATGAGATAGGTCATATATCAGACATAGCAGTGGACAGGCAGACGGGGGATATCTATGTAACGGATTACAAGAATAATATGGTCTGGGTGTATGGTGCAGATGGAGTGCTTAAGGGGAGTATCCAGGGTCTTTACCTGCCTCAGGCGGTGGATGTAGAGGGTGGCAGGGTGTACGTGCTTGATCTGCCGAAGAGGGAGGACCCTGATAATCCAGGGATGTACACCACTGGGACGAGGGTGAGTGTCTTTGACAGCCAGTTCAATCTGCTTGTGAGTTTTGAGGACTGGCTCGGGTATGGTGGTCATCTGTTCAGGCCGCAGGACATAGAGGTGGCCAGTGACGGCAGGATATACATAGCAGAGGGGTACTACCAGGTGGTGATGGTGTATGCCTATGACAGTACAGTGGGCAACTATGTGTATGAGGGTGAGTTCAGTGCAGTGGAGGAGCCCTTTAACATAGCCAGGTCCCTGGCCTTTTCACCTGATGAGAAGAGGCTTTATGTCTGTTCAAACATGACGAAGAAGGTGGTTGTGTTTTCCATGGAAGGGGTTCCCCATCTGCAGGTGAGCCCTGTGAGTCTCAGTTTCAGCACCACAGTTGGGGTGTCTCCTGCCTCACAGCAGTTGAGCATACAGAACACGGGTACAGGGCCGATGGGTTTTATTGTTGAGGTCTCAGATGGGTGGCTTGTGGTGAGTCCTTCTGGAGGGACAGTGGCGGCAGGGGGTTCTGCTGTTGTGACGGTAGGGGTGGATGTGGCAGGGCTTTCGGAGGGCAGTTACACCGGCATTGTGGAGGTGAGGAGTGATGCGGGGGAGGCGGTGGCAGTACAGGTGAGTGTGGAGGTGATGCCTGCACCAAGACTTGTGGTAAATCCCCTCTTCCTGGGTTTTGAGTATACGATTGGTGGTGCTCTGCCACCTGATCAGGTGCTCACCATAGGGATAGAGAACGACCCACAGGGTGTCTATGGCTGGAGTGTGAGGAACAAGCCGGTCTGGGTAATGATGATTCCTGTGAGCGGGCAGGGTGACACCCTGACGCAGGCGGTAGTGGGTGTGGATGTAACAGGACTTGCGGCAGGGGTGTATGAGGGTGAGGTGGTGATAGAGGCCCCCGGGGTGGAGGGTTCACCCCAGGTGGTGGGGGTGAGGCTTACTGTGTATTCAGTGGGTTCGATACATGTGGTGACGAACCTTCAGGAGGCGACCTTTACGGTGAGGGGTCCTGGTGGTGTGACCTACAGTGGTAGTGGTACTGACTGGAGGGTGGATGGAGTGGCAGACGGCAGTTATACGATAGAGTACGGTGATGTAAGTGGATACATCACGCCTGCATCGGAGACGAAGGTGCTGAGTGGAGGCGGGGTGCTGGAGTTTCGTGGTGAGTACAGGAAGGCCCTGAGGCCTGTGGTGGTGATGGGAATGGGTAAGGGTGGCTCTGAGGTGAAGGTAGCAGATACTGCAGGGGCGGTTTTAAGCAGTTTTGAGGTGCTTGGAGGGGTGAATGGAGTGGACGTGGAGGTGGTGGATGTAGACGGAGACGGTGCAGGAGAGGTAGTGGCAGGGCAGTTGAGGGATGGTGGACAGGTAGGTGTGTATGATGCAGGTGGTAGGGAACTGGTGGTTTTTGATACAGGGGCGATAGATGGAGTGAGGGTATCAGGAGGGGACCTTGATGGAGACGGTGGGGGGGAGATAGTGGTGCTCGAGAGGGAAGAGGGTGTGCTGAAGGTATATGACGTAGGTGAAGGAGTAGTGGTAGACACAGGGCTTCAGGCAGAGGTGAAGGGTAAGGCGGTGGCAGTGGCAGATGTTGATGGAGACAGGATGGTTGAGGTGCTGGTGCTGAGGCGTGGTAAGGCAGGGGTTGTGGAGGTATGGTCAGTGAGCGGTGGTGTGCTGGTGAAGGAGGCTGAGGTGATGAGTGGAATGAGGAAGGTGAGGGATGTGGCAGGAGGGGATGTTGATGGAGACGGGGTTGCAGAGGTAGCAGTAGGTGGAGGCCTCGGGATAGGTGTTTATACACTGGATGGAGAGGTTATAGGAGAGGCATATATGGGCAGGGGTGTGAGGAGCCTTGCCCTTGGAGATACAGATGCAGATGGTCTGGCAGAGGTGGTGGTAGGGAAGAGGTCCAAGGTTAAGGTGTATGAAGTGAGTGGGAGGAAGTTGCTGAGGGTGAGGGTCTTTGGCAGGAAGACCCCTGTAATGGTATCAACAGGATATACAGGTATATAAAGGGGGTAATGATGAGGAAGGTGTTATTAACAGGGGTTTTGATACTGATTATTTACGGGGTGAGTTATGGACTTGATGCCCCTCACAACGAGAGCAACGATGTGACCTGTTTTGACTGTCACTTAGGCGGGCAGTCAACGGTGGACCCTAACACCGTGTGTACCACCTGTCATACGAACACCCAGGGTGGTGGATACAGCAAAAACAGTGCCCCCTGGGTGCAGACCCATTCAGGCACCAAGTACGGTAACTTCACGAAGCAGTGCACAGACTGCCACTACTTCCACTTCTTTGC
>WGER01000077.1 GCA_015492645.1 Nitrospirota bacterium | reverse complement strand
GCAAAGAAGTGGAAGTAGTGGCAGTCTGTGCACTGCTTCGTGAAGTTACCGTACTTGGTGCCTGAATGGGTCTGCACCCAGGGGGCACTGTTTTTGCTGTATCCACCACCCTGGGTGTTCGTATGACAGGTGGTACACACGGTGTTAGGGTTCACCGTTGACTGCCCGCCTAAGTGACAGTCAAAGCAGGTCACTGTGTTTGCCTCATTGTGAGGTGCATCGAGCCCCGAGGTGGTGTCCTGGATGAGGAATACCAGAAGTACGATGAGACCTGAACTGACCCACCTCCACTTTGATTCCTTACGGAACATCTCTATTAGCCCGCCTCCTCTGTGTGTTTTCACACAACTGTTGCGTCAAATCGCACAGAAATATTGGATCATCCACTCAATCTTGTACCTTGATAATGACCTGGATAATATATAGCAAGGATCGTACCATCTGGCAGGGATAGATGGTGCCGAAGGGGGGACTCGAACCCCCACGGGTGTCCCCACACGCCCCTCAAGCGTGCGTGTCTACCAATTCCACCACTTCGGCTTATAACTAATTTATTAAATAGAAACAGGGCTTGTCAATACTCGGATTTGTTCCTTCTGCCTTTATGATTTAGCAACTTTGAGGTGCCCATTCGATCCAGTCTCTTATGGCATAATTTAGATGTGGAAGGCCCTTCAGTAAAGGTGATAAGTGAGAAACTGCATGGAGCCATATCTGGCAGGGAGGTTGGAGATTGCTGGGGAAACACAAAGAAGATAGATCTTCAGATGATTAAGACAAAAAGGGTTCTGCGTGTTTTCAGCCAGGGCAAAAGGTTGTACATTGACTTTGGAAATTTCCTGCTCTCCATACATTTCCTCATGTATGGGAGTTATACTATAAATGTCCTTAAAGAGAGACCGGTCAGGCTCTGTCTCGACTTTGGTGATAACAGGGTCTACTTCTACAATGTCTCACTGGATATAGTTTCAGGGGATGAGATCTCTCATGGTGATATACTTTCTGAGGGCTGGAGTCTTGAGGAGGTTCTTGCAGGGGTGAAGAACAATAAAGACCTCATCTGTGATCTCCTTCTGGATCAGAATCTCTTTCCTGGAGTTGGGAATATAATCAAGGTAGAGGCCCTGTACAGGGCAGGGATAAATCCCTATTCAAGGACAGACAAACTTACTGAAGATGAGTTGAGAAGATTATTTGAAGAAGTAAGAAGATTCTCCCTGCTTTTTTATGACCTCAGGAAACAGGGAAAGAGATTAAAAGACCACTTACTAATATACAGAAAGAGGAGATGTCCTAATTGTAAGAGTCCTCTCATATATCACAGAGGTGGAAAAAGAAACAGGCTTAATATATTCTGTGAAGTCTGTCAGTCCGGAGGCCCTGAGCCTTTTTCAGGATAAGTCCCTGTCTCATTGTAGGTGTCAGAAATCGTGATTGGATTTTGTGAAGTCCCTGCTATTTCTAATGGCAACCCCAGGTAATACTCCTTGTGGCATGTTAGAAGAACAGTTTGATATAATGATGGAGTCTGGTTCACTGAGTCCTTCAACAAAGTGATGATGTTTTGGGAAAGGAGGTGTCCATGTCAGACTTTTATCAGGCGGGCCTAATATCAACACTTCATAGACTTGGCAATCCTGACCTTGACAGGATAGAGGCAGAACTCACATGGTACAGCAAGGAGAGACCGCTTGCCCTGATATTGCCCTCTCTCTACAGTGAACTCCAGGGAGAGGCACTGAAGGGGATAGTTGAGGAATTGAAGAAAGTGAAATACATAGAGGAGATAGTCGTAACACTTGGACCGGCCTCAAGGGATGAATTCCTCCATGCAAGAGAGTTCTTCTCTGTCCTTCCACAGAAGACGGTTATAATCTGGAACACGGGTCCCAACCTGCGGGAGATCTACAGGACTATTGAGGAGGCAGAACTGCCGATTGGAGAGGAGGGTAAGGGAAGGTCAGCATGGATGGCCTACGGATACATCCTTTCGAAACAGAAGTTTCACTCTATAGCACTGCATGACTGTGATATCCTCACCTATAACAGGATGATGCTCGCAAGGCTATGCTATCCAGTGGTAAATCCGACCCTTGACTACCACTTCTGTAAGGGCTACTACAGCAGGGTAACAGACAGGATGCACGGCAGGGTTACAAGACTCCTTGTCACACCTCTGATAAGGGCCCTCCAGAAGATGATTGGTTATAATATCCAACTCCTCTCCTTCTTTGACAGTTTCAGATATCCCCTTGCAGGGGAATTCTCCATGGTAACAGACCTTGCAAGGGTTATCAGGATCCCTGGAGACTGGGGGTTAGAGGTAGGGGTGCTGGCCGAGGTATACAGAAACACCTCTCTAAGGAGGGTCTGCCAGGTTGACATTGCAGAGAACTACGAACATAAACATCAGGAACTATCCCCAGAAGATGCCTCAAAGGGGCTACACAAGATGTGTGTGGATATATGCAAGTCGCTTTTCAGGACCCTCGCATCCGAGGGTGTGATTTTCTCAGAGGGTTTCTTCAATTCCCTTATAGCCACATATATGAAGACTGCTCAGGATATGCTGAAGAGATACGAGGATGACGCAGCAATAAACGGGCTCTTCTTTGACAGACACGCCGAGAGCCTTGCTGTTGAGACATTCACAAAGGGGATAAAGAAGGCCGCTGAGACCATCATGGCAGACCCCTTGGGTGTACCCCTGATAGCAAGTTGGGACAGGGTCACATCTGCTGTACCTGATATACTGAACAGGCTGAAAGAGGCGGTAGAAGAAGACAACCGTTGATATATGTTATAATTTTTCATTCATGGGTGAGACCTTCTCTATAAGGGTTTTTCTGATTCCCACACTGGCTATACTGATCAGCGCCGTTATACTTCTATTTGTAAGAAACATCCTGTTGAGGCTACTCCATAGAGCGGTCTCGAAGACAGATACCACCCTGGACAATATACTGCTTAAATCACTCAAGGCCCCTTCCCTGCTCTGGATTATCGCTATAGCACTCTATATTGGCCTGTCTGTATCACAACTGCCGCAGGGTGTGGTTTATTATCTGCAGAAGAGCATATATGTATTTCTTATCCTCTCCATCACCCTTGCAATTGCAAACCTCTCCAGCAGGCTCTTTAGGGAATATGTTAGCAGGGGCGTGGTCCAGGTGCCTGCCACAGGTCTGGCAAATGCCACCATAAAGGGTGTGGTACTTGTTATAGGTGGGCTCCTGATCCTGAGCGGTCTGGGGATCTCTATCACTCCTATGCTGACCGCCCTTGGTGTTGGAGGGCTTGCGGTGGCCCTTGCCCTTCAGGACACACTGGCAAACCTCTTTGCAGGAATACACATTATTATGGAGAGGAGCATAAGGGTTGGGGACTTTGTGAAACTTGAAACAGGAGAGCAGGGATATGTGGAGGATATTACATGGAGGACCACAAGGGTCAGGATGCTCCCAAATAATATGGTGATAATTCCGAATAGCAAACTGGCCCAGAGCATTATCACAAACTACTATCTGCCTGAAAAGAGGATGTCACTGCTTATCCCCATCGGGGTGAGTTATTCCTCTGATCCAGAACATGTAGAAAGGGTGCTGCTTGATGAGGTGAAGAAGGCGGCAGATGAGATACCAGGACTCCTGAAAGAGCCAGAGCCCTTCGTCCGTTTCATACCCGGGTTCGGTGACAGTTCCCTGGACTTCACCCTTATCTGTCAGGTACAGGAGTTTGTGGACCAGTATCTTGTACAGCATGAGTTGAGAAAAAGGATATTCAGGCGTTTCAAGGAGGAAGGGATAGAGATACCATTCCCCCACAGGACTGTCTATCTCAGAGAAGAGAGAGACTGGGACAAGGCACAGTAGATGTTTGAGTTCAAGAACTGTGCAAGCATCATAAAGTCAACAGGCAAAAAGGCGAGAAACCTTCAGGAACTCAGGGACTATCTGGTGGAGATAAGTGAGGAGAGCATATACCACCATGTCTATGAGTACTTCCTGAAGGGCCACAGACTCCTCTTCACCAATGACTTTGCTCAATGGGTGGGCGATAATCTTGAGGAAAGCATCCTTGCTGAGAGACTCTCCAGTATCGATCCCTACATCTACCCAGATATCAACCAGTTGAGGAACACCCTTATAGAGACAATTGATGCACACATGAAGGAGTTTCCAGTGCCAAGAGAGGCATTGCCTGGAGAAGAATTCTACTTTAACGAATCCGTCACAGTGGTATATCCTGTTGGGATAAGGGTCAGGAATATCGCCGAATTTCTGATAGCCATGGAACATATTGACCGGGGTTGTATCTACTACCATTTCTATGAGGCGAGGACACGCTTGGGCAGTGGTATTGATGACTTCTCCTTCTGGATTGAGCAGACCCTTGGCAAGGTTCAACTGGCAGAGAGGATAAGGGCGATAGACCCCTTTATGCACGACATCGAAGGGATCAGGCTCCATATACTGGAACTGGTACGGGAAGAGGTGAGCAGGGATATGGAGAGCATCTCCGATGTTGATTAATAAGTACCTGGGGATAGCCCCAAAGGCTGACATTGTTTTAATAAAGAGGCTCTGTGAGAGGTTGAAGGGAGGAAGATTCCTTCATGTGAACTCAACAAGGGCTGGTGGTGGTGTGGCAGAGATACTGCACAGAATGATACCCCTTCTGCAGGACCTTGGAATTGATGCCCGATGGGAGGTCATTGAAGGGGACAAGAGATTTTTTGACATAACAAAGAAGATACATAACGCCCTTCAGGGGTTTGATATCCATCTCACTGAACAGATGTGGAACTACTACCTGGAGGTGAACCGGCAGAATGCCTCCAGACTGGACCTGGATGCAGAGGTGATCTTTATACATGATCCTCAACCGGCCCCCTTGATAGAGTTCCGGAAGAATACAGAGGATTTCTGGGTCTGGAGATGTCACATTGACCTTTCCAACCCCAAGAAAGAGGTATGTGATTATCTGATGAAGTTTTACAAGAAATACGACGCAGCGGTTTTTTCTGTATCCAATTTTACAAGGGGTGAGAAGTCCTTGGAGTTCATAATACCACCATCCATTGATCCCCTCAGTGACAAGAACATTGAACTCTCTGAGGAGGAGATAGAGAAACTGCTGAACCCCTTTGACCTTCCCCTCGACAGACCAATCATACTTCAGGTCTCCCGATTTGACAGGTTTAAGGACCCGACAGGGGTAATAAAGGCATACAGGATGGTGAAGAGATACAATGACTGTGTACTGGTACTGGCAGGCAGTCCTGCCACGGATGACCCTGAATCAGAGGAGGTGCTGAAGGAGGTACAGGAACAGGCAGCAGATGATCCTGATATCTATATACTGATGCTGCCACCATACAGCGACAGGGTGATAAATGCACTGCAGAGGGTGGCCACTGTGGTGCTTCAGAAATCCATAAAGGAGGGTTTTGGCCTCACCGTCTCAGAGGCGATGTGGAAGGGCAAACCCGTGATAGGAGGTGCTGTTGGTGGAATCCCGCTTCAAATAATACACAGGGTGACGGGGTTTCTTGTCCATACCATAGAAGGTGCGGCCTTCAGGATCAGGCAACTCCTGAACAACCCTGAGTTGATAGAGAGGATGGGAGAGGCCGGCAGAGAACACGTGAGAGAAAACTTTCTGATAACCAGGCAGATCAGGGATTATCTATGTATATGGTATTACAGGAGAGAGGGGATGAAGAGCCTCATTGAGGTATGAACAGGTTAGAGTTTGAGACATCCATAGGGGATGTGTTTAAACACCCCCTGATAATAGTTACAAATAGAGAACCCTATATACATAAAAAGACGGAGAAGGGGATAAGAGTAGAGGCTGCTGCAGGGGGTGTGGCCACTGCCCTTGACGATGTGATGAGGACACTAAGGGGTGTCTGGATTGCCTGGGGCAGTGGTACAGGCGACAGAGAGGTTGTGGACGGAGAGGACTGTATACTGGTCCCACCTGATAATCCCTCATATAGATTAAAGAGGGTTTGGCTCACCAATGCCATGGTTGAAAACTACTATCATGGCTATTCCAACAGGGTCCTGTGGCCCCTATGTCACATAGCCCTTGAGCGGGTCTACTTCAGGGAGAAGTACTGGAGGGCCTACAGACAGGTGAACGAGATGTTTGCAGAGGCGGTGCTCCAGACCGGGATCCCAGAGCCGGTGGTATGGGTTCATGATTACCATCTCTGTCTCCTGCCTGTGTTGCTCAGACAGAAGAATCCTGATCTGACAATAGTCCATTTCTGGCATATACCATGGCCTGACTGGAGTGTCTTCAGGGTGTGCCCTCAGGCAGAGGAACTGATAAGGGGGTTACTGGGGGCAGATCTCATAGGGTTCCAGATACCGCTTTTTGTGAAGAACTTCCTTGACTGCGTCAGCGAGGCCATACCAGAGGCCGATGTGGATTACTTCCACTCAGTAGTGAGGCTGGATGGACAACTCACCGAGGTGAAGGCATTCCCTATCAGTATAGACTTCGAGAAGTTCAATACAGTGGCATCATCCAAGGGTACCGAGAGAAGGGTGAAGGAACTGATAAAGAAATACGGCCTTGAGGGAAGATATACAGGGATAGGCGTTGACAGGCTGGAGTACACAAAGGCGCTATTGAAGAGGCTGCAGGCTATTGAGTTATTCTTCGAAAAATACAAGAGTATGAGAGGCAGGTTTACCTTTGTTCAGATTGCTGCATCCACACGTCTGCAGGAACCCTATCTCAGTTATAAAAAGAGTGTGGAAAAACTGATAGAGAGGATCAACAGCAGGTTTGGTACACAGGAATGGCAGCCCGTTGTATACATCGACGAAAAACTGAACTTTAACGAACTGGTCGCCTTTTACAGACTGGCCGATGTTGCGATTATCAGTTCCATATATGATGGGATGAACTTAGTTGCCAAGGAGTACATTGCCTCCCAGGTTGATACCAAAGGCACCCTCATACTGAGTGAACTGGCAGGGGCAGCAGAGGAACTGGAGGGGGCGATCCTCATAAATCCTTACGATATTGAAGGGTTTGCAAGGAATATCTACAGGGCACTGAGGATGTCTGCAAAGGAGAGGGAATACAGGATGACCCAGATGAGAGAGCATGTAAGCACAAATGATATCTATGCATGGATTTCATCGATACTGAAGGAGATAGCCATAATCAGGACACACAAGGGAAAGAGGCCGAGGCCCCTCTGGACCAATCTGGATGAGTTTAAAGGGCAACTGAAGGATAAAAAGCCCTTTTTGTTCCTTGACTATGACGGTACACTCACACCAATTGTTGACAGCCCTGACAGGGCTGTACTGCCAGAGCAGATGAGACATATCATCAGGGCACTGTCTGAGTTAGTACCTGTGGCGATAATAAGTGGCAGGATGCTTGAGGATGTGATGCAGAAGGTGGCGGTTGAAGGCGTTTTCTATGCAGGCAATCATGGGGCAGAGATCTGGGACAGGGAGAAGGTGATAGTCAGCCACGATGTTGAAGCCACAAAGGAGATAATGCAGGATTTCCTGCAGAGGGTGAGAAAGATGATAGGCAATATAAGCGGTGTCGTTATTGAAGACAAGGGACTCACCGCAAGCATCCACTTCAGGAATGTGAATGTGAAGAACCTGGAGAGGGTCTTCAGACAGTTTAACAAACTGGCGGATGAGTTTAGAGAGGTCTTCAGGTTCACCACTGGCAAGAAGGTCTTTGAGGTGAGACCCCTGAGTGCATGGAACAAGGGCGATGCGGTAATCTGGATGCTGGAGAGGTTCGCTCCTGAAAGGATGCCGATTTATATCGGTGATGATATCACTGATGAGGATGCATTCCTGGCTATAGAGGGAAGGGGTATATCTATTTCGGTGGGTTACAGGAGAAACTCCGATTATTATCTGAAGTCCCAGAAGGAGGTGGAGCCACTGTTGGTGGAGATACTCAGGTTGCTCAGGCCTACTGGCTGACGGTGGACTTTGAGGCGAATAGAGTCTTCTGCCTCTGCAGTTTTGCTATAAGATACTGCAGGTTTTCCACCCTTCTTTTATAGTCAGCCATACGGGATTTTGGCACTGCCTTTGCCCTGGGGGCCTTCATTGTGAGGGGGTTGATGAATTTGCCAAATCTCTTTATCCTGTAGTCAAGGTGCGGACCTGTGACAAGACCGGTTGCCCCAACATAACCTATTATCTGCCCCTGTTTCACCTTCACTCCTCTGCGAATCCCCTTTCTTATCCTTGATAGATGGCCATAATAGGTCTCATAACCATTTGGGTGTCTGATAATCACACACTTACCATATTGACCCTTCCAGCCTGCGTATTTAATCACCCCACTGCCAGCAGCGGATACAGGTGTACCCTTAGGTGCCGCATAGTCCACACCGAGATGTGGGCGATATATCCTGAGTATGGGATGTCTTCTCCTGTAGGAGAATCTTGAACTGATATACCTGAACCTGAGGGGTGCCTTAAGTAGTGCCCTCCTCAGGGAACGGCCCTTCTCATCAAAGTAGCCAGGTTCTCCATCCAGTTCGTACCTGTATGCCTGGTAACGGTTACCCCTGTTTATAAATTCTGCTGCCAGGATCTTACCATATCCCTTAAATGCATTCCCCAGCCAGAGTTCCTCAACAAGGATCCTGAATCTGTCGCCCTCTCTGAGGTCAGTGAGAAAATCAATCTCGGATTCGAATATCTCTGCCAACTCGAAGGCCACCTGCAGGTGTTCTCTCGTCTGTCCCACTGCATAGATGAGATTGTCTCTGATCACCCCCTCGAGTAGCGAGTACTTCACCCGATAGGGGACCTTCTTCAAACTGGCCTCGAAGCCTTCTGAATTCCTGTCCACCTTCAGAAATTCCATATCATTAATTGAATACATGAAACTGAAGACCTTCAATGCATCTCCTGAGTTAAGGGCTGTAATTCTATAGGACCTGTTTGGTCTCACCTTTCTCAGATCATAGACCCCTTTTGAGGCCCTGTAGATCTCCTGTAATTCGCTGATGGCAAGCCCCTCTTCTAAAAAGATGTCATAGAGGGTTTGACCCTTCTGGATAATCCCCACGATTTCCTTCCTGTATTGAGCCTCATGGTCACTGACCAGGATATCAGGTGGCCTTTCAGAAGAGGCCTTTATTGATGAAAGCAGATTGTAGGATACAACTGAGAGGACCGCAAAAATTGCAAAAAGGACCGTCTTTCTGAGCATGGGTTATTATAATCGATCCGCAACAAGTATTTTCAACCTATTTTTACACTTCCGAAGTGGAAGATTCTGAACAGCGCCTCCGTATTGAGCGAGACACAGAGGAAGAGGGTTAGCCGGTTTATGGGTGTCAGCAAACCCTCATGCCCCTTTCTTTCACAGATCTTTTCATGTATTCGGGTGCCATCTCAAGGAACACGATGTCGAAACGATCCGTTCTCAGGAACTTCTCAACCACTGCTGCGGCTCGAAACATACGCTCTTCAGGATTTTTATCTCTGATTTTGCCGTAAAAACAGTCATTCCTAATGACAATTTACAGGGGTTACTCTAAATTGCCGATAGAATTTCAATCAAAACTCTGGAAGGCGGCAGGGGGTCCCCACAAGATCAGAAGATCTTGTGGGGCAGAGGAACTCAGCCCAGGAAAATCCACGATTTTCCTGGGAACCCTTGCCGAAAAATCAGGATTTCATCGACAGTGCCGTGTCTAATTTAATGACGTTTCACCTATTAGGTGAAAAAGGGCTGAAATCTTTTGATTAAAAATTGTCGCATAAATCCTGTTTTGAGGCAGTTTCTGCCACAAAAATAACTATTTCTAACGGCAATTCTGGGGGTTAGGTAATTATAGTGGTTGGAGGGAGAGTCTATGCTAAAATATTAGAATGAAGGGTAAATACATCGAAAGGAGGGAACTCGTACCTCTGGTCCAGAGGCTGAAGGCCCAGGGAAAGGGGATAGTTTTTACAAACGGCTGTTTTGATATACTTCATGCAGGACATGTGAGGTACCTGAGAGAGGCAAAGTCGCTCGGGGATGTTCTTATCGTGGGTGTGAACTCGGATGAGTCTGTGGCCAGGATCAAACCTGAAAGACCTATTACGCCCCTTGAGCAGAGGATAGAGGTATTGTCTGCCCTTGAGATGGTTGACTATGTAACTGTATTTGATGAGGATACACCACTGGAACTAATAAAACAGATAAGGCCTGACCTGGTTGTGAAGGGTGGTGACTGGCCTGAAGATCAGATTGTGGGCAGAGAATTTGCGAAGGGGGTAAAGAGGCTCAGTTATCTGGAAGGGATATCCACGTCCCTGCTGATACAGAGGATCATAGATAGATACTGTAAAAAATGAGAGGATTCCTTTCAAGACCCTTTGAAGGGCTTCTGAGGGTCCCTGAAAAGAAGACCTTGATTACCAACCTCTCCGGTTCTTCTCAGGCCCTCTTCGTGGCCCTGATGGCAGAGCGGTATCCCTCATACAAACACATCGTTATAAGCAGGTCTGAGGAAGAGTCGGCCGTCCTGAGGAGAGATATCCACTTTTACAGGATGATCATGAGGTCTTCTGAGACAGAACACAATGAGACAGTACAGGTCCCGGAGCCGGATGGCCCGGAGGGTATAGACAGGAGACTTGAGGTATTCCAGTTAATCGAAAGGGCCTTGGTGGTGGTCGGTTCAGAGAAGGCCTTTACCAGACCATTCTTGGACAGGCAGACACTGAATGACCTATCCATCCCCCTTAAGGTTGGGCAGACCTTTAACAGGCATAGCCTTATAGAACTGCTCCAGAGGGCTGGTTACAGGAGGACCGCGATTGTGACAGAGAGGGGACAGTTTTCAGAGAGGAGATGGGTCTTTGATGTTTTTCCATCCAATAGCAGAGAGCCCCTGAGGGTGGAGTTCTTTGGCGAGGTGATAGATGCAATAAAGACCTTTGATCTCAGTTCGCAGAGGTCCACCTCTTCTCTTAAAACCTACAATATCATGCCTGCATTTGATATATCAGAGGGCCCGCCTCTCATAGAACAGATCGGCGATGGTGTGATCTTCTATCTTACAGAGCCCTCTGCCTCCAATATCCCTACATCTGATACTGTGTTCGTTCTGGAGAGACTGCCTCTGGAGGAGACACCTCAGGCAGCACTGCTGAACCTAACAGGTTATGGATTGTTATACAGGGAGAGACAGGGGATGGAGACGTTTGTGGCACAACTGAGGAGTTTCATGAGAGAGAAGGGATACAGGGTCCTCCTCGTGGTGAATACAGAGGCCCAGGCCAGTCGTCTCAAGGAGATACTCCTGGAAGGTGACCTTGTTGCCCCTGTGCTTGGAGCAGAGAAGGTGGCCTCCTATAAGGGAAACCTCCTCATCACCCTGGGAAGGCTTTCAACAGGGTTTCACACTGAGGGTTTCCTGTTACTGACCGCCTCGGATATCTTTGGCCCTACACAGTTCAGGGTAACAAGGGCGACAGACACCAGGAGGCTCCTTGAGAGCCTCGACGAGATAAGAGAGGGTGATTACATCGTCCATAGGGAATACGGGATCGGCATATTCAGGGGAATGAAGGCCATCAAGACCATGGCTGGCCTGACAGAGGCGATGATTATCGAGTACAGAGATGGAGCGAGATTATATCTGCCTGTTTATAACATCGGGTTTGTCCACAAATACAGGGCAGAGGAAGGTGTGATCCCCTCCCTGGACAGGCTGGACGGAAAGGCATGGAAGAGGAGAAAGGAGAGGATCAGAAAGAAGATACAGGAGATGGCATACAGGCTCCTGAACCTGTATGCCAGAAGGCAATTGAGCAAGGCCCACGCCTTCAGCCCAGATACAGCACTGCACAGGGAATTCGAGGAGTTTTTCCCCTATGAAGAGACACCTGACCAGAAGAGGGCATGGGAAGAGATAAGGGCTGATATGGAGACAGACACCCCTATGGATAGGCTCCTCTGTGGAGATGTGGGTTTTGGAAAGACAGAGGTGGCCATGAGGGCCGCCTTTAAGGCGGTGTATGATGGCAGGCAAGTGGCCGTTCTTGTGCCCACCACACTGCTATGTGACCAGCACTACAGGAACTTTCAGCAGAGGTTCGCTCCCTTTGGTGTGAGGGTTGATTATCTGAGCAGATTTAAGCCCCCTGCCGACAGAAGAAAGACCCTCCAGAGGCTCAAGACTGGTGAGATAGACATCATCATAGGCACACATCTGCTTCTTAGCAACAGGACGGAGTTCCGTAATCTCGGTCTTCTTATTATCGATGAGGAACACCGGTTTGGCGTGATCCAGAAGGAGAGACTCAAGGAACTCAAAAGAAATGTGCACTGTCTTACACTGTCTGCCACCCCCATACCCAGGACCCTCGAGATGGCCCTTTCAGGGATAAGGAAGATGAGCCTCATCGAGACCCCTCCTGAAGAGAGGCTTGCGGTGAAGGGTCTGGTGGCTGTTTTCGACAGGAAACTGATAAAAGAGGTGATTCAGAGAGAACTGGACAGAAATGGGCAGGTCTTTTTCGTACACAACAGGGTGAAGGACATCCAGAAGTGGTATAAACTTCTGAAGGAGATCATACCCGAGGCGAGAATAGCCATAGCCCATGGCCAGATGAGAGAGAGGGAACTGGAGGATGTGATGTTGAGGTTCGTCAATGGGGAATACGATCTCCTCCTCTGCACCTCTATAATAGGCTCGGGTATAGATATACCAAATGCAAATACAATCATCATTAATGATGCCCACCGTATGGGACTCGCAGATCTCTATCAGTTAAAGGGTCGTGTGGGCAGGGGTGACAGGAGGGCCTATGCCTATTTCATCGTGCCACCACTGGAGGCACTCTCAGCAGAGGCAAAGAGGAGGGTGAATGCCATACAGGAACTTAACTACCTCGGCGCAGGGCTCCATCTCGCAATAAGAGACCTTGAGATCAGAGGTGCGGGGAATCTGCTCGGCAGGGAACAGTCAGGTCATATCCATGCGATAGGACTCGAACTCTACATGCAGATGCTCAAAGAAGAGGTTGCCGCACTTCAGGGCAGAGCATTGGATGAAGAGCCAGAACCACAGGTGGAACTGCCACTTGCGGCCTATCTGCCTGACGAGTATGTGTCGGATGTCTCTGAGAGGCTCAACCTTTACAGGAGGCTCTATCAGGCATCATCCGAAGGTGACCTGGACGAACTGTTCCAGGAGATGGCTGACAGGTTCGGCACATTGCCAGAGGAGGCACAGGGGCTCAGGCAATGGGCCCGTCTCAGAATCCTCTGCAGGAGATTAAGGATACTGTCTGCCAGGGCAACCAGGGGCGGGATCAGGATAACCATAGATCAGAAGAGCCCCATCAATGCAGAGACCCTGTTAGAGGCACATCGGAAGGGATACCCCATTGTCTTTCATAAAGATGGCTTCAGTCTCCGGAGAGATGGGCTCTCTGAAGATACCCTTATCAATCGTCTCCAGGAACTGCTTCTTGAACTGGACAGTATTAGAAGATCGAAGACCGGTACTGTATCCGGAAATACTAATTGAGTGTAAATCTGCGTCACTTTGGACTTTAAAGAAAGTCCCTATCTGGATAAGACATACTGGATTAAATTAAAAGTCCCTGGTGGACGGTAGGGGAGTCGAACCCCCGACCTCCAGAGTGCGATTCTGGCGCTCTCCCAACTGAGCTAACCGCCCGACATTTAATTTATATCATAAATTCATCTGGAGTGTAAACACCGCCCTGCCGTCTTTTGATTTTCCGAAGTCTATTT
>WGER01000076.1 GCA_015492645.1 Nitrospirota bacterium | reverse complement strand
GAAGCGGTCTCAGAACATCCCCTTGCAAGGGCTGTCATGGAGGAGGCGAAACAGAGGGGGATAAGTGTTGAAGGACCAGATGAATTTCAGGCGATACCAGGTGGAGGGATAAGGGCCGTTGTAGAAGGCAGAAGCCTCTTTGTGGGCACCCCGAGGGTCCTTGAAGAGGAAGGTATAGATATAGAGGGGCTCAGAGAGAAGATAGAGGGGCTTTATAGAGAGGGGAAGACCGCAGTTGCGGTTGTTGTGGATGGTACTGTGCAGGCCCTTTTCGCCTTTGCCGATACCGTGAAGGAAGGTTCAAGGGAAGCCATAGAGAGACTAAAGGAGATGGGTATAGAGGTGGTCATGCTGACAGGTGACAATGAAGCGGTTGCCAGGGCGATCGCCTCTGAAGTTGGTATAGAGAGGTTTTATGCGGGTGTGCTTCCGGAAGGGAAGGTGAAGATCGTGAAGGAACTGAAGGCAGAGGGCAAGGTGGTGGCGATGGTCGGGGACGGGATAAATGATGCACCTTCCCTCGCAGAGGCGGATGTAGGGATTGCGATAGGCACAGGAACGGATATTGCAATGGAGGCCTCTGACATCACCCTCATAAAGGGTGATCTGAGGACGGTTGTAGATGCGATAAGACTGAGCAGGTTAACCCTGAGGACCATCAAGCAGAACCTCTTCTGGGCCTTCTTCTACAATGTGATAGGGATACCCGTGGCAGCAGGGGTCCTGTATCCCTTTGGTGGGCCCCTGTTGAACCCCATCTTTGCCTCAGCAGCAATGGCATTCAGTTCAGTATCTGTGGTCACCAATTCCCTCAGGCTCAGAAAGAGACCACTTTAAAGGTGAGATCCATAGATGTCCATTGTACCTGGCCAGGGCTGGCAGGAGGTTGTTGAAAGGATTGAAAGGGGCTGCAGGGTGACTATTCTTCTGGGCGAAACAGATTCTGGTAAATCCACCTTCTGCAGATACCTCCTCCAGGAGACCCTTTCCACTGGTCTGGCTGTGGCGGTTGTTGACTCTGACATCGGACAGTCAAGCCTCTTTCTGCCCACCACCATATCCATGAGGGTCTTTACGGGTCTGCCAATTCCTCAGGACAGGAACCCTGACGGGATATTTTTTGTGGGATTTCTGAACCCAGTTCTTGACCCTGACCTTGTGGTGAAAGGAGCTGAGTTGATGCTGAACAGGGCATTGTCAAGGGGTGCAGAAAGGATCCTCGTGGATACAACAGGTCTTGTGAGGGGTGCCCTGGGCAGGCAGTTGAAATTAAAGAAGGTCTCGGTCCTGAGACCGTCTCTGGTGGTGGCCCTTCAGAGGTCTGATGAACTGGAGCATATCCTGAGTGCGATCCCTGAAGACAGGGTGATGAGGATCAGGGTCTCAGAGGCGGTGAGGGTGAGGGACAGGGAGGAGAGGATAAGATACAGGAACAGGCTGTTCAAGGAATACTTCAGGGACGCCTTTCTGACCGAGATAGACCCGACAAGGGTGGAACTCCTCTACCATGCCACTAAGTACAATATCAGAGAGCGGTATATCAGGAGAGGTACCCTTCTGGGACTGCAGCGGTGGAGGGAAACGGTTGCGATCGGGATATTTGATTCATTCAGAGGCAGGGGGCTGACTATAGTTACACCGGCAGAAATAGAGGGCCTTGAAAGGGTGATTGTTGGGGATACAGTTGTACCTGAGGAGGTTTGGGAGGACTAACCCTTGATCTCCTGGAGGACCTTGATACAGATCAGCCCATTCAGGAGCCCGGTAAGCAGTCCAAGCGTGAGAAGAAAGGGCGCAACCCAGAGGATCGCCTCAAACTGTCTGATGAAGATCAGATAGGCGAGAAAGAGTTGGGTCAGGACATGGCTGTAGGCACCTATCAGACTGAGACCCATTGGGCTGAAGACCCTCTCACCGAGGAGATTGCCTCCTGCCATCGCGAATGTACTTGTCAAGGCACCTCCCAGACTCAATATGAACCCAGGCCCAAGGAATGTGCCGATAAAGAGGGAACCGAGTAAGACCCTTATGAGTGATATGAACAAGGCTGCCCTCAACCCGTAGATTATCAGGGCCAGAAGGGTGATGATGTTGGCCAGCCCGAGCCTGAGCCAGGGGATTGGTGTTGGTATCATCCGCTCCAGCAGATGCAGTACAATCGCGTAGGCCGCGAGGGTGGCGATCCTTCTCTTATCCTGTGATCGCATCTACCCTATTGTCTTCTCCTCCCACCCTTACCACAACCCTGTTCGGGAGGCAGATTATCACCCCTTTCTGTATCCATCCCTGTCTTACACATATCTTTTCAGGGCAGGGGGAGTCCTTCACCCTCACCCTGCCATCTCTTATCTCTACAGTGGTGTAGCCCATTGGTCCCTTAACTGAGACGGTCCTCTCTTCAAAGAGGGAGAATCTGTAAAGGAGTTTCCCGTCCACCTCAATCAACACCCAGTTGCCCGAAGGGTAGATAGTCTTGGCAAAAAACATTCCTGACAGACTCAGAGACAGGAGCACAACAAACAGGACCCAGTCGAGGGGTCTTGTACTCTTAATGACCCTGAGCAGCATCCTTATCACCTCTTGGTCTGGGCTCATAGAGGATTTTCACCATCTCCTCTGCCCTCCTGCTCATGGATAGCCTGCCATCCTCGTCAATGGCCACCACTTCGTAGCCCTTTGATTCTGCTATGGGTGCCCCCTTCTGGAGACCCATCACAAAGACCGCAGTGGAGAGCGCATCCGTATAGGTCGCACTGGGTCCTATGACGGTCACGCTCTTCAGCCCCTCAGCAGGGAACCCTGTCTTTGGATTCAGGATATGATGATAGAGACGGCCGTCTTTTAGGAAAAACCTCTCGTAGTTACCAGAGGTGGAGATCGCCATATCCTGGGATAACTCAACATAGGCGAATACCTCTTCACGACCCCCCCAAGGGTCCCTTATACCGACCTTCCAGCCACTTCCGTCTGGTTTGCTCCCGAAGCCCCTGATGTCTCCTGCAAGGGCCACGAGTCCAGCCCTTATGCCTTCGGCCCTGAGGACCTCTACAGCCCTGTCCACGGCATATCCCTTTGCAATTCCACCGGGGTCAATCCTCATGCCCTCTCTACCAAGCATCGCCTCCGAGTCCCTGAGCATGAGGCCCCTGCAGTCCACAAGTGGCAGTGCCTTCTTTATCTCTTCCCCTGAAGGGGCAATCCCCCTGTGGAAGTCATAAAGGAGGCTTACAGCACCGACAGTGATATCGAAGTATCCCTCAGTCAACTCACATATGCCTCTTGCCTCCTTGAGCAGGTGGACTGTATCGGGCTGGAGGGAGGTCCATACCTTTCCACTGTTTCTGTTTATCTCTGACACCTCACTCTTAGGATCAAAGACGTTCAGGAGGCCCTCCAGGGTCTTCAATTCCCTGAACACCCTTTCTACTGCCTGAGCCGCCTTTGATTCGTCTTCTGAGACCACCGTAACGGTCACGATGGTATCCATAAGAAACTCGCTCTTTCGGAAGATTTTTGGTCTCTGTTCACAGGACAGCAG
>WGER01000075.1 GCA_015492645.1 Nitrospirota bacterium | reverse complement strand
TATTGTAATGGAAGGACACCAATGGAGACTTTCAAAGAGGGGCTTGACCTCTGTAAGCAATATCTTCATAATAGAGGGGAGGTGATAGATGAAGTAGCGTAGTTGCTAAAGCCGGAAGGTCACTTGTCAACGCTTTTAGTGACTACCGCAAGTTAGGTGTATGTCATCTCTACAACACCTTTAAATGAATTCGTTTCAATCCTGTTTCCATTAGCATCATAGGCGTAACTTTCAACCACTGTGCCTTTCTCTTTACCTTTATTAACCTTCCAAGTTCATCATAACCATAATCCCATGTAATAGTTTCCCCCTGAATCTGTTCCACCCTCTGCACAATCCTGCCTGCATTGTCTCTGGTAATTGAAAGGTGTAAATGTTATTGCCAGGGTGAAATTAATTGTGCCCTAAGGGTCTGAAGGGCGGTTAATTGGCCAAATACGACAATACCACACTCCTTACAAAAGAAATAAAAATCCCCGGGCTTGAGCCGTTGATTTACAGCACAAGGCAGGCTGATATCAACAACCCAGGGCAAAGGACAGTCACGGTCTCATATGATCAGAACGGTAACATTGACTTTGTCCTCACCTCTCTGAGCAGAAAAGGTACTATTCGCCCTCATAACAAAAATATTTCCATACGTTTTGAATTCGAAAAGCAAATAAAAAAGATTGTACTAAAACATAAAAATTTAACGGATGGTTGCCCTCTTTGTCAATTTTGAGAAAACAATACCATTTTGTGTAGATTATTTTTGGAGGAATGTCGATGTTTCAGATGCAACTGAAGGTGAGATTAAAAGGAAAGCAGAGAGGTGAACATTTATGAACCTCCTTGTCCTTGATGGGGTCTCCTTTGTAGTTGATTCACGGACAATCCTGAATCGACTCAATCTGACAATACATTATGGAGAGATTCATGCCCTGATTGGCACCAATGGGACAGGCAAAACCACCCTAGCCTACCTCATTATGGGCTGCAGTAACTACAGACCAACAAAGGGGCGGATCATCTTTGACGGGAAGGACATAACCAATCTCCCGATACATGAAAGGGCAAGGCTCGGGATCACACTTGCCTGGCAGGAGCCTGCAAGATTTGAGGGCATAACGGTAAAGGAGTATCTTATGATATCAGGAAGGGATACAGATCCTTCAGAATGTCTGAAGATGGTTGGCCTGCACCCTGAACTCTACTTGGACAGGAATGTTGACCGTTCACTCAGTGGTGGAGAAAGGAAACGGGTAGAACTCGCCTCAGTGCTTGCAATGAGGCCAAGACTCGCCATCCTTGATGAACCGGACTCGGGCATTGATATGCTATCCACAGAGGATATAATAAACGTTCTCAAGGCGTTTAAGGAGTTTGGCTCATCGGTACTTCTTATCACTCACAGGGAGGAGATAGCACTCTGTGCAGACAGGGCATCGCAGATCTGTGCTGGAAGGATATATATAACAGGGTCACCAGAGGAGGTTACAGAGGCGTACAAGTCGAGGACATGTCTTGTATGTGATGGGGTAACCTGTGAGCAGTCTTAAGGATCATGAAGAAAAACTCTTAGAGGCCTTTGAGATAACAGGTGGAGAGAGGGCGATCTTTGAAAACCCTCAAATTGCCCACCTTATGGCTGTCGGCAACCGGATACTGAGTGCGAGGACAGTTGAAGGGCTTGAGTTTGATGCAGAAGAGACAGAAGATGGGATCTCTGCCAGAGTGTTGCTAAAAAGAGAGGCAAGGCTAATTTATCCTGTCCATGTATGTTTCGGGGTAATTCACAAAAGGGCCACTCAAAAGATAAGGATAGAGGTTACTCTGGAGCCCCATTCAAGGGCATCCTTTATTGCCCATTGTGTCTTCCCTGAGGCAGAGGGAGTGAAACATATAATGGATGCGAAAATCCTGATACAGGAAGGTGCCGAGATGTGCTACAGGGAGACACATTATCATGGCCTTAAAGGTGGTGCCTTTGTGAACCCAAAGGCCGGGATAAGGGTTTGTAAGGGCGGCAGGTATACCTCTGAATTCATACTCATAAAGGGTCGTGCAGGTGAACTCTCTATCGATTACGATGCTGAGGCTGACTCCGGTGCCCTGGTAGAGATGGTGGCAAAGGTCTTTGGACGTGGTAGTGATAAGATCAACATCAAGGAGAGGATCTGTTTGAAGGGTACAGGTGCGAGAAGCCTTATAAAGACACGTGTTGCCCTTGAGGACACCGCCAGTGCAGAGGTTACAGGGATAACAGAAGGGAATGCCCCAGGTGCGAGGGGGCACGTGGACTGTATGGAGATAGTCAAGGACAGGGCGGTTGCAGGTGCTGTTCCTGTGGTAAAGGTAACCCATCCGGAGGCCAAGGTGACCCATGAGGCTGCCATTGGTAGTGTTGACAGACAACAAATGGAGACCCTTATGGCACGTGGAGTCCCACCAGACAGGGCGGTCGAGATTATTGTGGAAGGGATCCTGAGATGACCTTCAGAGGCTCAATGGTTCTCCCCACCTGCTGACAATTGCACCTCAAGGGTCAGATCCAGTTAAATATATACCTAATGATGGAGAATTGGAAGGACAACATATCATTTGTACTTGTGGAACCCCGTGAACCTGGAAACATCGGGGCATCGGCAAGGGCGATAAAGAACATGGGGTTCAAAAACCTCATCCTGGTTAATCCCCCTGAGAGGTTTGAAGAGGGCCATGACTTCTGGCTCGCCTGCCATGCAACAGAGGTCCTGAAGGAGGCAGAGGTCTATCCCACACTGAAGGAGGCGATAATGGACAAGGCACTGGTAGTGGGCACTTCCCGCAGGATCGGAAAAAGGAGGGGCCTGATATTGCCTATCAAAGAGGCCAAGGGGGAGATCATCTCTGTGGCATCCAGAAACAGAGTGGCCATACTGTTCGGAAGAGAGGACAGGGGCCTTACCAATGAGGAGGTCCTTGAGTGCGGCTTTCTGATTTACATACCCACCTCGGCTGAGGCCCCCTCCTTGAACCTTGCACAGGCGGTCTTGCTTGTGGCATATGAACTCTCAGAGGGGTCATTCGAGAGTCCATCTCCGGAATTCGCACCTCACGAGGAACTGGAAAACCTCTATGGTCACATAAGGCAGACCCTCCGCACCCTTGGTTACATCCCAAAAGGAGACAGAGACATGGAGGAGAGGATTATGCGGAATCTGAGACACCTCTTCGGTAGGGCCTGTCTGACGCCCTGGGAGGTAAGGATGCTCCACGGGATATGTTCCCAGATAGAGAAGGCCCTGAGGGATCGTGAAGATAAAGGTCAGACCTGAAGACTTTCAGGTAGAGGAGATCGCCTATCTACCCCTGTCAGAGGACGGTCCATACAGGGTCTATCACCTGAAGAAATGGGGATGGAATACCCTTGACCTGCTCAGGAGACTCTCCAGGACACTGAATGTCCCCTTCCAGGCAATCTCCTATGGCGGCAAAAAGGACCGGTATGCCCTCACCACACAGTATATCACCATTAAGGACCGGAGGGAGTTCAATATCAAAGAAAAGAACTATACTCTTGTCCCCATAGGCACTATGTACAGACCGATGGGACCAGACCTCATAAGGGGCAACAGGTTCAGGATAACGGTCAGGAAACTGAGGGAACAGGATACCAGAAGGGTCGCTGAGGCCTCTGCAGAAGTCTCACGATGGGGTTTTATCAACTACTTTGATGATCAGAGGTTCGGCAGTTATGCCCCCAAACAGGGGTTCATAGCAGAAAAGATCCTTCTGGACAGGCCCCTTGATGCACTCAGGATAATCCTGACCCATATCTACCCTGAAGACAAAAAGGCCGAAAGACAGAGAAAGAGGAGGCTCAGGGAATGCTGGGGGGACTGGCAGAGGTGTTTGGAGGTCTCGGAGACAGGTTTTGAGAAGAACATCTTCAGCACCCTCCTCAGGGGAAGGGACCCCAGGGATGCACTCCGTCTTATAGGCAGAGAGGAACTATCCATGTATGTGGCGGCTTATCAGGCTTTTCTGTGGAATGAGACCGCCAGGAGACTGACAGTTCAGGTCTCCCGGAGGATTCTCAGATATAGGGGAATTGCAGGTGACTATCTATTCTACAGGACCCCTGAGATTGAGGAATTTTCCTATTTGAAGGATCTCACCATACCGGTGGTCTCTGATAGTATGGTGTTTCAGGACAAAAGGACCTCAAGGCTACTTGAGGAGATCCTGGAAGAAAGAGGCCTGAAGGGGGTGAAGTTCAACCTCCAATTTCTCAAATACAGGTTCCCATCCTTTAACAGAAAGGTGGTGGTGATCCCTGAAGACCTCCAGTGTTCCTCAGAGACCGATGAAGTATACAGCAACTACAGGGCCATCAGACTCAGTTTCACACTTCCGAAGGGTTCATACGGGACAATGCTGCTGAAGAGACTCTTTGCCATAGAGTGTGATATAATACGAAAATGATTTCAACCCTGAGGGGAAGACTGACACACAGGTCTGCAAGTGGTGTGGTAATCGAGACAGGAGGGGTTGGTTATGAGGTCCAGGTCCCCCTTAGGGTACTATCAAATCTGCCACCAGAGGGCAGTGAGGTATTTCTCTATATCCATACCTATGTGAAGGATGGTCAAATATCCCTTTATGGATTCCAGCAGGAGTCTGACAGGGCTGTATTCAGGTCACTACTCGGTGTGAGTGGTATCGGTCCCCGACTCGCCCTGAACATACTCTCTGCCACCACTGCAGATGAATTTTACAGGGCTGTTGACTCTGAAGACACCGCCATCCTCAGCAGACTCCCTGGCATCGGCAGGAAGAAGGCGAAGAGGATAATCTTTGAACTGAAACAGACACTGCCTGCCACAGATAAGATACAGGACACCGTGTATGAGGACATTCTGTCTGCGCTTGTCAACTTAGGGTACAGGGCATCAGAGGCCAAGGAGGCCCTGCAGAAGGTCTACCAGAAGGATATGGGCATAGAGGATGCCCTGAAGGAGGCCCTGAGATATCTCAACAGGGAGGCAGAGTAGTGTTGAGGGATTACGTGTCATCGGAAGAAGAGGGCATAGAGAGACAACTCAGACCAAAAACCCTCAATGACTTTATCGGTCAGCAGAAGATCAAAGAGAACCTCTCTGTATTCATACAGGCGGCAATTAAAAGGGGAGAACCGCTTGACCATGTCCTATTTTACGGCCCCCCAGGGCTCGGCAAGACCACCCTTGCCCATGTGATCTCCCATGAACTCGGGGTAAATATCAAGGCCACATCCGGCCCGATGATCGAGAGGGCAGGAGACCTTGCTGCAATCCTCACAAATCTCAACGAGCATGATATCCTCTTTATAGATGAGATTCACAGACTGCCGAGGGTTGTGGAGGAGGTGCTCTACCCGGCGATGGAGGACTTCCACCTTGACATCGTAATAGGACAGGGTCCAAATGCGAGGACACTGAAGGTGAACCTGCCGAGGTTCACCCTGATCGGTGCGACTACCCGGACAGGACTCCTCACCTCCCCTCTCCGCGACAGGTTCGGGATGATCATGAGGGTGGAGTACTACTCACCAGAGGAACTCCTGATGATAATCAAGAGGTCCGCCTCTATAATGAATGTCCAGGTCAGAGAAGATGCCGCCTACGAGATCGCCCGCCGATCCAGGGGGACTCCCAGGATAGCAAACAGGCTCCTGAGACGTATAAGAGACTTTGCAGACATTAAGGGGGACGGTGTCATAGACATAGAGATCACCAGATATGCCCTGAAGGCCCTGGATGTGGACGACAGGGGTCTTGACGAGATGGACAGGAGGTTCCTCAGGACAATAATAGAGAAATACGGGGGGGGACCTGTAGGAGTGGATACCCTTGCTGCATCTCTGAGGGAAGACAAGGAGACCTTGGAGGATGTCTATGAGCCCTATCTACTGCAGGAGGGATTTATTGAGAGGACTCCCCGGGGCAGGGTGGCAACAAAGGCCGCCTATGAACACCTGAAGATACCGATCACTGACCGGCTCTTCTGATCCTGTTGTAAAGCCCGAGGAGCACCAGGGAGGAGTAGGCCATAAAGAGCCCATTAACAAAGATGGCCGCGATCTGTCCTACCAGAGGCATACCGAGTAATGCCCTCCTGATGGCAAAGGCAACGAGACCGAAGAAGAAGAGGCCCCCAAAACCAAGGGCTGACTCCTTCATGCTCCCCCATACAGTCGTCAAACTCTTCTTCAGTGAATCGACAGGGCCTGCCTCCTCCACAATGAGGATCACAAATGTATACATGAGGAAAAACATCACCAGGAAACCCGGCAGCACAAATAAAGAGAAGCCAATGGCTGTGAGTATTGCTGAGATACCTGCTGCAGCGAGCAGTGCCCAGAGCCTCTGAATGACCAGATGGAGTGACTCCCCCATAGAGCAACTGCCCCTTCTGAGGGCATCCGAGGCCATTGAGATGGTCATACCCTGCACAAGGGCATAGATCAGGATATTGAAGAGCATCAGGACTATCCCTAAGGAGGTGCCCTTTGGACTCTTCAGGGACGACACCATGAGCAGAAAGAATATATTCGTTATCAGGGCACCAAATACAGCAGGCAGCACCAATGTCATGTTCCTCTTAAGGACATCAAGGGCCTCTCTGAAGGCATCACCCACGACCATCATACTCCTCCATCTGACCTGGCAAGGACAAACCCATAGACCTCACCAGCACCTACTGACTTCAACACCCTGGCACATTCATTCAGGGTTGCACCTGTGGTAAGGACATCATCAACCAGCAGTATCCTCTCTGCAGCGGTCTCACCGGATACCCAGAGGTATGCACCTCTCGGATTATTCAGCCTCCTGCATCCTTCAAGCAGGCTCTGAGGGGGGTTTTCCCTCACCTTGAGCAACATCTCCACTGCTGTTGTGACACCCAGCCTCCTCGAGATACCCTCAGCCAGAAGCAGGCTCTGGTTGAAGCCCCTCCTCAGGAGCCTCCTCTTACTCAGGGGCACAGGGACCACAAGGTCCACTGCCGGGATGTCTGACAGGTCCACTATCTCTGAGATACCCCTGGCGACCCTGAAACCATCCTCAAACTTGATCACCTGCACGGCCCTCCTCAGTATCCCATCATAACTGCCGTAGACGAAGAGCCCATCCAGATACCATCTCTGGTTGAGACAGTTGAGACATCCCTGTCTGCCCTCTGAGACAAGGACGGTGCCGCAACGGAGACAACGCCTCTTTCTTTTCTGCTTTATCCTCATCAGTTCCTCATAGCAACCTCTGCAGAAGGGCTCAAGCGGGGCAACTCCTCCCCTACCACATACTGGACACCTGTCAGGGACCAGGATCCGCAGACAGAGAGTCAGGAACCTGACCAGGAAAGGGGACCTCCACATCTGCCACACTTAGGGCCAAGAGAAAGCATCTGCCTCTTTACCCTGTTTTTCACTTTACAATTGGGGCAGGCCATCAGTATGTACTCCTCTCCTGTACTGTCTACACCAAACTCTGTCTTGAAGAACTCAATATAGTTATCATCCACCTCTGTGAGTTCAACGCCAATACCGTTCTTCATAAATGAATAAGGTGTCCTCACAGCATGTCTCACAACCCCTCTCAATTTGGCCACCTTTCCGTTGGGCAGAAAGACCCTTATACCAATCTCGACACCCGGTGCCGGGGGCCTCCTTGTCCTTATAAATATACCCCTCTCCGACAGATCTGATGATATCCCCTTGTAGGTCAGATCATCCACCATGAACTCTACCTCGATCCTCCTGGTATACCTCCTGTATCTCCGTTTTCTCTCCGACACCCCCCACCCTCCTCTCTGATCTCAGAGGTCTTACAGAACCTCTCTCCGAACGATGATTTCGTGTCTCTTCTGTCCTGTGGAGATAATATCAACCTTCACACCCAGGACCTCTTCAATTACGTTTATATAGGACCGGGCCTCTTCAGGGAGCATCCCGAAATCAGAGACCCCAGAGGTGCTCCTCTTCCAGCCCTTCAGTTCCCTGTAGATGGGCTCGCACTCCTGAAGTATATAGGCGTCCTTTGGAAACTCCTCGATACTCTTCCCCCTGTACCTATAACCCGTGCACACCTTTATTGTGTCAAGACCGTCCAGTATATCCAGTTTTGTAAGGATCAACCCGCTCAGGTTATTCACCCTCACAGAGTGTCTGAGGGCTACAAGGTCAAGCCATCCACATCTGCGTGGCCTGCCTGTGGTGGCACCGTACTCACCTCCCCTTTCTCTCAACCTTTCACCCAGGGGACCCTTTATCTCTGTCGGGAACGGACCTCCTCCCACCCTTGTGGTGTATGCCTTGACAACACCAAGCACCTCACCGATCCTTGTGGGGCCAACACCTGAACCGGTACAGACACCCCCTGCAGAGGCAGAAGAAGAGGTGACATAGGGATAGGTGCCATGGTCAATATCAAGGAGTGTGCCCTGGGCACCCTCAAACAGTACCTTTTTACCCTCATCCAGTGCCCTGTTGATGAGCACGTCAGTGTCTGCTATGTAAGGGGCGATCCTCTCCGCATAGCCCCTGTACTGAGTATAGACCTCTTCAGGATCGAACCCCTCCTGATTGTAGAGCCTTGTCAGGATGAAGTTCACCTCTGTCAGGTTCATCTCTATCTTTTCCCTCAGTATCTCAGGATATAAGAGATCACCGACCCTTATCCCGACCCTTGCATACTTGTCCACATAGGCAGGACCGATCCCCTTACGGGTGGTCCCTATCCTCTTGTCTCCCTTAGCCGTCTCCCTTGCGCCCTCCACCGCCATGTGGTAGGGCATTATCAGATGTGCCGAACGGCTCACCCTGAGGTTGTTGTCCACCTTCACACCCCTCTTTTTCAACTCATCTATCTCCTGAAGGAGGGCCTCCGGGTTCACCACAACACCATTGCCTATCACACAGAGTTTGTCGGGATGGAGTATCCCTGAGGGTATCAGGTGCAGGATAAACTTCTCACTGTTGACCACAACAGTATGACCGGCGTTGTTACCACCCTGATACCTCACCACCACATCGGCCCTCTCAGTAAGGTAGTCCACCACCTTGCCCTTGCCTTCATCTCCCCACTGGGTGCCTACCACCACCAGAGCCCTGGACATCAGGATACCTCCTTCAGCAGGAGTCTTATCTCCTGGAGATCTTCCTCTTTACAGTGTCTCGTTGGATGAACCCCTTTCACCGATCCCTCCCTCATCTCAACTACCACCTTATAACCCTCCTCCTCCGCAAACCTGACGGATTCATGAAAGTCCCTCTTCACCATGTCTCTTCCCACACAACAGCCCCTTTCCCTCAGTGCCTTTGCCAGGCCCACGGCAGATGTCTTGTCTGAAGAGAAATCCACTATATAGACAGACCTCTTGTCTTCTGGCCTGTGAGTGCTGAGGGCAACCACTTCTGCAAGGTCAAGAGAGAAACCGGTAGCAGGGGCGTCACAGCCGAAGTACTCCATCATCCTGTCATACCTGCCACCAAAACCTATGGGCCTGCTCACTCCATCCACGATCACCTCAAATACCACCCCGGTATGGTACTGGAAACCCTTTGCCTCTGAAAGGTCAAAGACTATCTGTTCCCTCACTCCATGAATACCGAGGAACCTGTTCACCTCCCTCAACTGTAGTACCGCATCCCTGGACCTGCTGTTCAGGGGTATCCCCTCTGCCTCCCTCAGTATCTCCTCATCTCCAAACAGAAAGATGACCCTCTCGAGGAGGTCTGCCTCAGACTCGGTGATCTCACCCCTCTGCTTCAGTTCACCAATGGCGGAAAGGTCTTTCATCCTCAGCACCCTCTGGACACTCTTGGGGTCCCTGAACCCCTCAAGTATACCCCCGATGAAGCCCATATGGGATAGCACCACCCTGTAGTCTCTCACACCTGCCAGGTTCAGCAGATCCACCACAAGGGCAACCACCTCCGCATCCGCCTCTGGTGTCTTCACCCCTATCAATTCACAACCCAACTGGTGTATCTCCCTCTGACTTCCTCCAAACTGCTCGTCGTACCTGAAGACATTCAGACTGTAACTCAGCCTGAGCGGGCGCCTCTCCTTCAGGGAGGTTGCAGCAATACGGGCTATCTGGGGGGTGATATCCGGTCTCAGGAGCATCACCCTGCCGGTCTGTCTATCGGTCAGTTTGTAGGCGCTCTTCAGCAGGTCCTCTGTTACCGCCTCCTGCATCGTATCAAGATACTCAAACATGGGGGTTACCACCTCCCTGTAACCCCAGAGGGCCATCCTCTCAAGAAGCAAATCCTCTAAGTACCTCCTCCTTTCAGAGTCTTCTGGAAGGAGAGTGAGGCATCCCCTCGGAATTGAGGGTAGGTCCTCCAGCGTGATTCCCATCTACAGCCTCACCACTTTTACAGAGAGTATATTTGGAAGGATCTTTATCTTTTCCAGGACCTCACTGGTAATATCTGAATCAACACTTACAACAGATATTGCCAGGCCACCGGGTCTCTCCCTCCCAAAGTGCATCCTGGCAATATTGATGTTGTTCTGACCCAGGAGGGTTCCGATGCTGCCGATCACCCCTGGCCTGTCGTTGTTGAAGATGAAGAGCATGATACCCTCAGGTATGATCTCTACCGGAAACTGATCGACCCTGACGATTCTCGGGTGTGTCTTCCCGTAAAGGGTGCCATAGACACTCCTCTCACTGCCATCCGCCCTTATCCTCAGAACCAGCATGCTGTGATAATCACCGGCATCAGGGCTCTTGGTCTCTTTCACCTCAATCCCCCTTTCCTTCGCTATCAGGGGGGCATTAACAAAGTTAACCGTCTCTGTCAGGATAGGCTCAAGAAGCCCCTTCAGTGCTGCAATGGTGACTGGCCTTGTGTTTATTTCCTCAGCCTCACCCCTGTACTCCATTGTCACTTCTGTAATGCCGCCTTCATATATCTGTGCTGTAAACTTACCCATAACCTCTGCCAGTTGAATATAGGGCATGAGTACCGGTATCTGTTCAGAGGGTATTGAGGGAAAGTTGACCGCATTCCTTATTGTCCCGTTTATAAGATAGTCTATCACCTGCTCAGCAATCGCCACTGCCACATTCTCCTGTGCCTCCCTTGTGGATGCCCCCAGATGGGGTGTACAGACGACCTGCGGATGTCTGATAAGGGTGAGGTCCTCCGGGGGTTCCTTTTCAAAGACATCAAGGGCCGCACCTGCTACCTTCCCGGCCTCCAATGCCTCGTAGAGGTCTCTCTCGTTTACTATTCCACCCCTTGCACAGTTTATTATCATCACCCCATCCTTCATCTTCTTGATACTCTCTCTGTTTATTAGATTCCTCGTCTCATCGGTCAGGGGTGTGTGGATTGTGATGAAGTCAGACCTCTCAAAGAGTTCATCCAAGGAGACCTTTTCAACCCCCAACTCTCTTGCCCTTTCGTCGCTGAGGAAGGGGTCATAGGCGACAACATTCATCTCAAGACCAAGGGCCCTCTTTGCCACCTGAGAACCGATGTTGCCAAGACCTATGATACCCAGGGTCTTGTTGAAGAGTTCCACTCCCATAAACCTCTTCTTCTCCCACTTGCCCTCTTTCATGGACTGGGTAGCCTGGGGGATATTCCTGGCAATGGCAAACAGCAGGGCGATGGTATGCTCGGCTGTGGTGATGGTATTGCCACCAGGGGTATTCATAACCACAATCCCCTTTTTTGTGGCCGCCTCCCTGTCCACATTGTCCAGTCCTGAACCTGCCCTGCCTATCACCTTCAGGTTTGTGGCGGCCTCGATCACATCTGCCGTGACCTTTGTGGCACTCCTTATGATGAGCGCATGATACTCACCTATACAGGCCTTCAATTCCTCTCTGCTCATCCCGGTCTTCACATCCACATGCAGACCCGCCTTCTTCAGGAGTTCTATACCCTTCGGAGATATGTTATCGCTGACCAGTACCCTCATCACTGCACCTCCTTCATGAGGAGTTCCTCCACCACCGCCACTGCCTTACCCAGTTGGACAGGGTAGCCAAGTCCCTTGAGGGTCATCTCCAGGGCGCTGACCGCCACCACAATATCAAAGGTATCGGTATAGCCGAGATGGGCGATCCGGAATATCTTGCCACGGGCCTTACCCTGCCCACCTGCCGCAGTCACCCCGTAACTCTCTCTAAGGACCTTATATATCTTCTGTCCATCAATACCCTCAGGTGCCTCTACAGCGGTCACAGCATTGGAGGGAGATTCCTTCGCAAAGAGTTCAAGCCCGAGGGCCCTCATCGCCTCCCTTGTGGCATTGGCAAGTCTTGCGTGTCTCTGAAATACCGCCTCCAGACCCTCTTTTTTGAGGAGCCTCAGGGTCTCATTCAGGCCAATGATGAGGCTCACTGCAGAGGTGAAGTTGGTCTGGTTGTCCCTCTGCTTTTTCCTCTCCTTCAGAAAATCAAAATAGTACCTGGGACACCTGGACCTCTCAGCCCTCTGCCACGCCTTCTCAGAGACACTCACGAAGGCGAGCCCTGGCGGAAGCATCAGACCCTTCTGGGAACCCGCAATCATCACATCTATTCCCCATTCATCAGTCCTGAGGTCATGAGCCACAAGCCCACTTATGGCATCCACCACAAACAGGGTATCCTCGTATCTGCCAACCACTTCTGCCAGGCTCTGCACATCATGATACACCCCTGTGGATGTCTCAGATGCCTGTACAAAAACGCCCTTTATATCAGGCTCCTTCTTCATGGCCTCTTCCACCTGCTCAGGCCTGACGGCATAGCCCCATTCTACCGCTATCTCACGCACCTCAAGCCCGTAGGCCCTGCATATCTCTGTCCACCTCTCACCAAACTTCCCGCCATTGATGGTGAGCACCTTGTCTCCCGGCGAAAAGAAGTTATTCACGGCACCAACCATCCCACCGGTACCAGTGCTACAGAGAATGAGCACATCGGTCTTAGTCTGGTACAGCCACTTCAGCCCCTCTTTTGCCTCTTCAAATATTGGGATAAAGTCAGGTGCCCTGTGGTGTACTATTGGCATCGCCATCCTGAGTAGGACCTCAGGCGGAACCGGAGTAGGGCCAGGAGCAAGCAGATACCTCTTTAACATCTCTGTTTCCTCCTTTTGCATTTATTCAAATCTCACTATTATAATAAAATTAATGAGAAAGAGAATACTGGTTCCCACATTAATTTTACTTATAGGCTTCCTGCTCGGAGGTTTCACATATTATATAATAATTGACCTCTCTGCTGCTCCCCAAAGAAAGCCACCTCCCGGCATACCCCAGCGGATTGTTGAAACCGGCAGGGACTTCTCTGAGGTTGTAAGGGCTGTCTTCCCCTCTGTGGTTAACATATCAACAACAAAACGCATCTCCTCAGATGGCCGTATCTTTATGGAACCATTCTTCGATTTCATGTATCCTGAAGGCAAAAAAAGGACCTGGAAGGAGCAATCCCTCGGGTCAGGTGTAATCGTAACAGAGGATGGTTTCATCCTCACCAACTATCATGTGATTGAGGGGGCAGAGGAGATCAGGGTTACGCTCTATGACCGTCGCACCTATACCGCCAAGGTGGTAGGTGTTGACCCCAAGACAGACCTTGCCCTTATAAAGATCAAAGAGAGGGGACTTCCGACCATACCGTGGGGTGACTCTGACAGACTCCAGGTCGGCGAGTTTGTCCTTGCAATAGGTAACCCCTTTGGGTTAAGCCATACCGTCACTATGGGTATAGTAAGTGCACTGGGCAGGGCGAATGTAGGGATAGCCGATTATGAGGACTTCATACAGACAGATGCTGCCATCAATCCGGGGAACTCCGGTGGTCCCCTCGTAAACACCGAGGGACAACTCGTGGGTATCAACACGGCGATCTTCTCAAGAAGTGGAGGGTATCAGGGGATAGGCTTTGCAGTGCCCAGCAATATGGCACAGAAGGTGATGTGGCAGTTGAAGGAGCATGGAAGGGTCGTGAGGGGATGGATTGGGATCACCATACAGGACCTCACACCCGAACTCGCTGATAAGTTTGGATTGAAGGACCTTAAAGGTGCCTTGGTGAGCGATGTATTCAGGGACAGCCCGTCCGAAAGGGCAGGGCTGAGGAGGGGTGATATCATTGTTGAGTTGAACGGGACCCCTGTCAGGAATGTATCATCCCTCAGAAATATAATCTCACAGATGGAGGTGGGCTCTTCTGCTGAGTTGAAACTCCTCAGAAAGGGGAAGGTCCACATTGTAGAAATTGAGATCGAAGAGATGCCCAAGGAATTCTCTGAGACACCCGAGCCCTATCAGCCGAGGCCGGAGAAGACATCGGTATTGAGCGGGATCACCGTAACTGAACTCACGCCTTCAATCGCCAAACAGGTAGGCATCCCATCTGATGAGAAGGGGGTTATTGTACTGGATGTACTGGAGGGCTCTCCTGCAGACGAGGCCGGCCTGAGGAAGGGTGATGTGATTCAGGAGGTTGAGGGAAGAGTGATTGAGCGGTACGAAGACTGGAGAGAGGCGAGCAACTCTATAAGGCCGGATGAGCCTGTAATTCTGTTTATAAATAGACAGGGCAAGAGATTCTTCCTGGCCCTGAAACCATAAAGGAAAGGAGGTGATAAGAGGTGATTCTGCTCCTCAGATTATTGATGCTGGTCCTGCTTATTTCAGGCGGGTACCTGCTTGGAAGCCGATACGGCTATCCCTATATCGGCATGGCCCTCGGGGCCCTGCTCGCCCTTGTTGCACTTTTTACAGAGAAGTTCTTTGAAAGGATAGTCCTCGGCAGGATTATAGGTGCCTTTATAGGTCTTTTTGCAGGCCTTTTATTTGCCAAGGCGATCCTGTTTCCTTTAAAGCCATTCCTGCCAGACAGTATATCCACCGTACATTTTATCGTATATTCACTCTTTGGTTACAGCGGCATGCTTATCGGGGCAACAAGGGGCAGAAACCTCACCCTCTCAGGTCTTATCAGGGTGATGAAGGGGCAGACCATGGAGACGAATCAGAAACTGCTTGATACCAGTGTGATCATCGATGGCAGGATCGCTGATGTCTGTGAGACCGGCTTTATTGAAGGCACTCTCGTCGTACCACAGTTCATCCTCAGGGAACTACAGCACATTGCCGACTCACCAGACCCCCTCAGGAGGGCAAGGGGTAGAAGGGGCCTGGATATACTGCACAAACTACAGAAGATGGCAGGCATCTCGGTAAGGATAGTGGAGGAAGAACTGCCCCATATCAAGGAGGTGGATTCAAAACTGGTGGCACTGGCGAAGATACTGGATGCAAAGATACTCACAAATGACTTCAACCTGAATAAGGTGGCAGAACTTCAGGGAGTGCCGGTACTGAACATCAACGAACTGGCCAATGCACTGAAACCCGTTGTTCTGCCCGGTGAATCCATGAATGTCTTTGTCCTGAAAGAGGGGAAGGAACCAAACCAGGGTGTGGGTTACATGGATGATGGAACGATGGTTGTGGTAGAAAACGGGCGGAGATACATTGGCCAGAATGTGGATGTGGTGGTCACCAGTGTCCTGCAGACGACTGCAGGCAGGATGATATTCACCAGAATAAAGGAAGAAGAGGAGAGAGAGGAGGTGAGGCCAAGGAGGTGACCCATGTCGTGGCAGTGGTGGTTGCAGCAGGCCGTGGCAGGAGGTTTGGTGCTGACAAGATATTCCATCCTCTGAGGGGAGAGCCCCTTGTATACTGGTCCCTGAAGACGTTTCATGAGGTGGACGAGGTCCTGGAGGTGATCCCTGTAGTCAGGGATGACTCAAGAGAGAGGCTCTTGAGGCTGGCAGAGGAAAGGGATCTCTGGAAGATAAAACGGATCGTCTCAGGGGGACAGGAGAGGAAGGACTCTGTCTTTAATGCGTTGAAGAGTATGGGTGAGGTGCATGCCCTGGTACTTATACACGATGGGGCCCGACCATTGGTGAGTGCAGAGTTAATTAGAAGGGTTATTGATGCCAGTGATGAGGAGGTCCAGGGTGTGATACCTGTCCTACCTGTGAGGGACACGATCAAAGAGGTGGAGAATGGCTTTGTAAAGAGGACCATCCCGAGAGATTCCCTCGTCTCTGTACAGACCCCACAGGGGTTCTGGACACCCTTCCTCTATAGGGCCTACAGGGACCACCACTCAGGAAACTTCACTGATGATGCCTCAGTGGTGGAGAGGGCAGGCGGAAGGGTAAAGGTGATAATGGGAGAAGAAAGCAACATAAAGATCACAACCAGGGAAGACATTCTCATAGCAGAGGCCCTCCTTGAGAGGGCCTCTTCAACTGCTTAGGGTCTCAGAGAGCATCCCCAGTATATCAGACAGGAGTTCGTCTCTGTTGCCCATAGTCATTTCAATCAATATCACATCCCTCCTCTGTTTAACCTCTTTTATAAACCCTCCACCTTTCTTTGCCACTGTAGCCACAAAGGGGGTCTTTGAATCCAGACACCCCTTCACTGTCTCTACGAACAGAGAAGAGAAACACTCCATCTTACCTATCTCATCAATAAGAAAGACATCCGCCGTCCCCTTCTCTGGCAGGATCTCCCTCAGGAGGTCCTCAAACCCCTGAAGATCTACAGAGTATCTGCCCACCCTGTATGGTGTCTTCAGTGATTCGTGAGCAAGGAGCCCCCTCCTGCCTGAGAAGGAACAGAGGCTGAACCCGACCCTTCTTCCCCCCTCCCTCATCTCCTCAGTATAGAAACCCCAGAGCCTTCTGTCTTTCAGGGACTCCGAGATCCTCTTCAGGAGGGTTGTCTTGCCCACTCCCGGCAACCCTGTAATCAGTATATTCATCCTGACTCAGACCACATAACCCCATACATCACAAGAATCCTGTCCAGTGTCAGTCTCAAATCCTCTTTCCCGTCAATGTCTATATCTTCTATCAATTCCACAACCCTTAATATATCTCTGATGCTCTTTTCTATATCTCTTCTGCTCTCTGTAGGTCGTTGTTGGATCCTTTTGAGTATATTCACTATAACTTTGGAATTACTATATCCGACCTCTGAAATAGCATAAATTATATAATCCATTATCTCTCCTAAGGTCTTATCTACAGAAACTATAATTGTCCTCTCTTGCTCAGACACTGAACTGTCAGTAACATAAAACACCTCTGTCGTGAATAGATATGAACCGCTCCTGTCCGGAATTCTGACCATATAAGAGAGTTCTTTAATCGTATCTTGTTTTACAACTCCCTCCCATTTTATACTGTGTCCATCTACTTTAAAACCCTCTGAGGAGTGAACAATCACAACCTCGTCCGGCACCTCTTCTGACACCTTCACCTCAAAGTCCCTATACCTGGCCATGAGAGATATATATACTGACACAACAGAATATGGATAAATCTCCTGCTCCTTAGGACTCACGTAATATAGGGCATTCTGGAAGATCTGAGTAGAGACCTCCCTATTAACAATATCCACAGGGTTGAATGTAAACAGCACCGTTGAGCCATTTCCAAATCGATTGATCACAACAGATGGATTATCACCATCTTTAAACGATCCTACCACCTCACCTGAGTAATTCTCAACCTGTATGTAAGTGCCGTAAAATTCGGCTACAGTCTCTTCTGATATCTCAGAACTACTAAAGACTACTTTATCACCTCTGGTTACCGCCCTTCCCCTGATTTTCACACCAAGGGCCTTTCTCAACTCGGGCCACTCAGAAGGATGGTTTTTTACCACAACCACACCTTCTCCCCTGAAGATGGACTCCCTTAATTCTCTCTGTATTTCTGGCCGAAGATGCTGTCTCTTGTGTTGATCCCCTCTCGTCCCACAATCATGGAGATCAACAATTATATACGTATTATAGATGGCTGACCGGAAAGACTCAATGAAGTCTTCCTCATCAATGACCATCTTATATATCCCGCTCATACCGCTGATTGAATCTTCTATAAACTCAATCAGGTCTGTACAGTCATCAGATCTTCCACCTCCATCTCTATTCAATCTACATGGGGCCTTTCTCCTATCTTCACCAAGAAACCAGACAAGGACCCTCGGTTTTAAAGATATACTCTTTTTTACATCGAGTCTGCCGAGGTAGAGGGTGTATCTGATTGTTCTGCTAATGTTTCCTGCCCTGTCTTTTGCGGTAAAAAGCAGAACATTCTTTCCCGGAAGAATGTTTACTGTGAAAGAAAACTCACCGGTCTCAGGATCTGCTGTGCTCTGGAAGACCTCGATAAACCCCATCTCTACAAGTGCACCAGGCTCTGCAACACCCTTAATCTCTACCTCCTCCGATGACAGGTAGGCACCATCTTCAGGATATAATATACGGGGCGGCTCAGGAGGTGTAAAATCAATTGTGATATGTACGGATACTGGTATACTCTGGTTTCCTTCCCTATCAGTTGCCCTCAGGTATATGACATGATCACCCTCATCCACATTGGTAGGCTTAAAGGTTGCCATATACCTGTGAGAGGCGGGGTCCGATAGGGCCATCTTCTGCCAGTCCCCCTCATCCATCCTGTATTCGACATTCTCTACACCTGAGCCATCATCCTCAACCAATACGGATATTATAAACTCAGAGTTATAGTGGCCACCTTCCTCTGGTGTCAGGACCTCCACCAGAGGGGGTCTATTGTCTATTATTGTGAGATGGCCTGCATCAATCTGATAGGTCACTCCCCTGAACTCCACCTGTAATACCACCCTGTATCTTTTCAGACTGAGCCCATCTGTAGAAAAGTAAAATGTCCCCCTATGAGTCCCGCTGATTGATAGGTCAAACACTTCCTGTCTTGAATCCATCTTATTGTGTGAGTCAGGATCCATTATCTGGACTTCTACAGTCACACCTTTTGCAGAAACATTTCCGGTGTTTTTAATCTGATAATCAATCCTGAAGTTATTCCCGTATCCGAGCGTGGAGGGCATCGAGACTATCCTGCCATTAAACATAACTTCGGGCTCTATCCAGAATCTCATCTCCCTATGAGAGACAAACTGCCCATCAAGGTAACCCTCAACAACAAGTGTGTAATCTCCGGGCAGAGAGACCCCTGTATTCCAGAGGCTTTTCAGTTTTACAGAGGTCATCGGTAATAGCATCGTAACCCTCTGATCCTCTGCAAAGGCCGTACTGCCCATGGGGTCTAAGATCTTCAACTTGAGAATTATCTCTGGAACGATATAATTCAGACCATTGTTCAATATCTCAACACTAATTTTCACATCTTCTTTAGGACGATAAGTTGATCTGTCTGTTGATGGAAGGATGTCCACATCTATATCTGGCAGGATAACCATCATCACTGTATCTTCGGCTATCACGCCTCCCTCGGCTAATACAACAGTATGAATCCGGTACTGCCCGGCATACAGAAGGTCCGTATTCCATTTACAGGAATATCTCTCTTCTGAGGCATAGGGCATGGTTATCTCAATCTCACAGACCCGGGCCACCTCATCTCCATTTGCGTCCTCTACAGTAACCCTCAGTATTCCATCCACCTCTCTTCCACTGTTGCTCAGAGTGATATCTATCACCACATCCTCCATGCTTCTGTACTGTTCTGAATCAGTTGAGATCCTGAGAAGGAGCCCCTCTCTGTCAGCCACTCTAAATTCCTTTATTGAATAGTTATTTGATTCCCTCACCTCATCAATACCGTCCAGTGGATCAACCACCCCTATTATCCTGTTAACACCCTCGTGACCTCTGCTATTCCATTCTGCAGTGACAAGACTTGCAGAGTGGGCAGGGATCTTCTCTATACTCTCTGTTTTGAGTAGATCCATCTCACCACTGGAATCCCATACATAAAGGTCCACTTCGACATTATTAGCATCGGCCTCACCCCTGTTCCATATGACCAAATTAATTACCACCTCTTCACCTTCCACAGGAGAGGTAGGATATATGTAGATGTCACTATCCGAAATCTCCAGATCTGGCATATTCTCGGTATTCAGTATTACCAAAATCCTGTCAGACTGTTTACTTCTATTATCGGAGTCATCTACTGCGGTTGCATAGAAGGTGTTTTCCCCTTCTTCCAGAGCAACGTCTCTGATAATAAAGTGTCCCTTTAATTCAACTATAAAGAGACTGTCCTCCTCTCTAAATGCGATTGTGCCAGGACCGGATGAGAGCATAGAGGCACCGGGTAGAAGCCCTTCTATTAGCACCCTCTCTTCCTCTGAATCTGTTGGTTTGATCCATAGTGAACTCAGACCTCCCTCATCTGTCAGATATCCCACACCTCTACCATCCGGCAACCACAGTAGATCATATATACCTGGAGAGGATACAAGGAGGTACTGGTGTCCTGTTATGACATCCATTATGTATATCCCTGGCCTTCCCTCGCGGTATGAGATAAAGGCAACCCTTTTACTGTCTGGAGACCAGCCCCCGGTATATCCATCTGTCAGGGAGTCAATCTCTCTGACCTCCTCAGTTGAAAGGTCTACAATATAAAGTGTCTGACCTTCAAAAAAGGTCATCCACCTCATGTCAGGAGAGAATCTCGGCATGGCTGCACTGTCGACATTGGTGATCCTGGTGAGAGAGTCTCTCTTCAGGTCTGCCACCCATACATTATACCTGTTGTCCTCACGATTGCTAACAAAGGCTATCTTTGTCCCATCGGCTGACCAGACCGGGTCTAACTCAACTGAATATAAGTCATCCGTAAGGGTTGTATCCTGATGTGTGGTGAGATCGTAGACCCTGATCCGGAGTGTACCATCTTCAAAATAACCATAGGCTATCTTGTCACCCTCAGGCGATAAAACTGGCGCGTACCCCTCTGGCACCACCATCTCTGACAACCCGGTGTCAAGGCTCATAAACCATATAGATCCGCCTCTTTCGTACACTGCATGTCTTCCATCCCTCGAGAGTGTAATGTAACCTGTTTCGGCATCAAGGAGATACTTAGAGATACCATCATCAATTCTTGAAGTAACCACCCTTTCTATCAGGTTATTCCTGTAAACTTCGATTGTGGCACCGGGCTCGGCACTTCCGGCAACAACGGTCCTCTTTCTATTCAACTTGACACTCTCATTGGCATAGATGGGATGGTAAAGAAGGGGAGGTGCGGGAGCCACGGTGTCTTCTGGTATACCCATCGCCTCGTTGGAGTAGGCACTCTCATTGCCATAGGCATCAACTGCAGTAACCACATAGTAATAAGTTGTACCGTTTGTGAGGCCTCGGTCAGTATAGGTCGTCTCTCTGATTGGCATACTGTTGACTCTACTATATGGCCCCCCCGAGACGGTGCCTCTGTAAAGATTGTATCCTGATGCACCACCGCTATACTGCCATATCGCCACAAGGGAGGCCCCTTCAGCAGGTGCTGTAATTGTCAGATTCAGGGGTGGTCCGGGCTGTCCGATGTACACAGTCGCCGATGCCTCATTTGAGGGCATGCTTTCGTTACCCACTGCATCAATGGCCGTCACCCTGTATGTATAGATACCATTGGAGAGCCCTCTGTCTGTGTATTCAGGTGATGTAATCAGCACCTCATTTATTCTTGACCATCCCTCAGATGAGAGCCTGTAGATGTTGTATCCTGCCAGGTCAGGTTCTGTGTTGGGCATCCAGGTCAGAAGCACATCAGGTCCTGAAGCGGTGGCAACAAGGCCCTGAGGAGGCACAGGTGGTTCTGTATCACCTACTTCTACCTGTACCTCATCTGATGGGGAACTCTCAAATCCATAATAGTCAACTGCGGTAACTCTATAGTTGTATTTACCATCAAGGAGGCCTCCATCGGTATAAACACTGTCTTTAACAGGCCTGTCCACCCAGATCTTTACATCCGACAGCCTCAACTGTCTGCTTTCGGGGTCATTAACCCGTTTTATGTAAAGCCTGATCCTGTCTGTCCTGTATGAAGGAGAGAATTCAATCCTGTTGGTTTCCTCTCTGTTGTTCTCTATTATGGTCTGATGATCCATGTATAACCTGTCCATACCTGTATCTCATATACATTACCAGAATATTGAAAACTCTCCCATTGAACCTCTATTGTATTGATAAGTTCAGATGTTGGTAGATCAATCTCCAACCATTGAGGTCCTATCTGACCTGAATAGGAATAGGTCATCCAGTATGTTGAAGGGTCCCCATCAAAGGCATGTCCAGGTTCATGCGTGAAATAGTAACTGGATGCCACGACGGTCCCAGAAGTCATAAGAATCAGTCTGTTTAACCTCTCATCGCCTCTGTAGACATTGTATCCAACCAGGTCAGGCTCTGTATTTGGATCCCAAGTAAGTGTAACAGTGTAGTCTTTAGTATCAGGCACAAGACCCGCAGGAGCAGCAGGAGGCTCATTATAGACAATCACAACCTGCTCTGAGAGCCTGCTTCTGTTTCCGTCTTTATCTGACCTTGCAGTTATCCTGTTTTCACCAGGATTAAGGATCACATCAAATGTAAAGTGGCCATTTTCGTCTGATGTTGTAGTGCCCTGAGAAATCGCATCCACAAACACCTCAACTGTTGCATCAGGCTCTGCCTTTTCTCCTTCAATCTGAACCACCTTATCTGCTGCAGGCGTATAAGGCTGGTTTATAACAGGTGCATACACCCTTGCCTCTGCCCGGTTGGATGGCCTGCTTTCATTGGTATAGATATCAACAGCCGTCACTTCATAGGTATAAAAGCCATCTGCAAGTCCCCTGTCATAAAAAACGGTATCATCTAATGGTACTGTATTGAGTTTCACCTTTTCATTTTTATGTATCCTGTAAATGTTATATCCCTGAAGATCTGACTCTGTACCAGCCGTCCATCTAAGGATGACATCCCTTCCATCTGTTCGTGCCTTCAGGTCAACTGGGGCCTCAGGTGGGGTAAGATCGGTATAAACAACTGTGATAAACCCTGGGGTTGGGTCTGTGTTTCCACCCTCATCCGTAGCCACTGCCCTCAGGTTATACTCTCCGTAAGTCAAACCATGTTCTTCAGGATTGAGGTTGACGATATAGGGTGGTGTGTCAGCAGACGCCAGGGGTGTCCATGTGGTCTCTGCTGTGCTCCTGTATTCAAATCGTACCTGTTTTATATCAAGATCAGCAGTATCAGCCCTTACGACAATAGTCTTCTCAAACCTCTCTCCATCTTCAGGCTCCACAATTACTGCATGGGGTGGATGCGTGTCTATGGCAACCTCAATGGCATTTGACTCCTCACTCATATTCCCTGCCTCATCCATTGCAACCACATAGTATCGGAATCTACCGTCTGGGAGCCCCTCATCGAAGTAGACTGTCTCGGATAAAACGTACGGAAAGAGGTTACCAATCACTACGCTTTCGCTATTGGCCAGTTCATCATTACGGTAAAGGAGATAGCCGGCAAGGTCTGGCTCTGTATTTGAACTCCAGGTCACTGTAACATCCTCTCCGTCAGCAACCACAGTTAGTAGTACAGGAGCCGAAGGTGGGGTATTGTCAACTGTGGTGGTTACCTGAGTTGTATTGATATTACCAACAATATCCTCGGCCTCGAGTTTTATGGTGTATACCTCTCCATCCTTAAGCCCTGTGGTATCCATTTTACCCAGAACCCCATATGAGATCGGCAGTGGGGACCTTCTAAGCAAACTCCACGAGTCGGGCATACTGCCTCTTCCCATATAGAGCCTGTATTCTTTGAAATCATCCCTGCTAAATGCTGTGCCCTTGATATCAACGAGGCCACCTATCCTTGAGCCATCTTCTGGAAGACCTATCCTCACAGAGGGTCCCGTCAGATCAACCTTTATTTTCACCTCATTGGAGGGTCCACTCTCCCAACCTGCCCGATCTACCGCTTTTACAGTATATGTATAACTTCCTTCAGCCAGACCCCGATCAATATACTGAATCTCTGTAATGAGTTCACCATTCAGTCTCATGCCATTCCTGTAGAGATTGTACCCTGCAAGGTCAGGCTCTGTATTAGCGGTCCATCTCAGCCTTACGTCTGTCCTGTTCTCTGTCTCACCTGAAAGATCAGGAGGCTGAGGGGGATGGGTATCAACCCTTACATTTACGCTTGTCGCTGTTTTTTGCTCAAGTTTATCCACAGCAGTTAGCCGCACACAATAATCACCGTCTTCCGGAAGGGCAAGCCATTTAGCCAGCACCCCATCCTGCACTACCGCATTAGATACACCCAGCACTGCCCATCTGTAAGCACCGCTACATTCACCTTCGGCAAACTCCACCTCATACCTATCAAGGCTCAGATCATCCACGGTACCCAGCACCTCTACAGGTCCCTTGATGTACTGGCCCTCTTCAGGTTCCTTTATATAAACCAGAGGGACGGTGTTGTCAATCGTTATCTTCACCCTTGTCTCTGCCTCGTGACCGGCAAGGTCCTTTGCATAGAGGGACAATACATAGATACCATCTTCCACAACATCTCTATCTGTTCGCCATTGATATAAGATATCGCCCTGGGGTGGGTCCTCTGATCTTGCCAGGGTCTTCCATTGTAAGGGGGTTTTCACAGAGGTATATCTGATAATGTAAGTCTCAAGGTTTCTCTCTGTTATGGAGCCTTTGATCTCAACCGTTCCTTCTCGTCCTCCATATATCTCTCCATCCACTGGAGAAAGCAACAGGACCTCAGGAGGTGTCCTGTCAAGAACAAATACGATCGTCTTTTCTTCTGTATTTTCAGCACTATCACGGGCTACAACCTTAAGTCTGTATTGTCCCTCGGGCAATTCATTCAGGATACCGAATGTGTGGGCCTCTCTTGACTGACTCCCTTCATCTATCAGGATCTCTCCTGAGGGACCGACATTGATAATTGAGTAATAGAGGAGGTTTTCATCTGAGATAGTACCCACAACCGGGATCTCTGTTGCATCTAAGTACGAATCATTCAACGGTGTGGTTATATCAACCCTGGGCGGGGTATAATCCACCACCCCTGTTATTGCCTCCTCCTCCCTCACTGTTGTATTTGATAAAAGGCTGGCAATAAGTTTGATCTTATACTCACCCTCCTGTACGACATCACCCAGCATGTCCGTACCATCCCAGGTATACTTATAAACACCTGCAGAGTCAACACTGGTTCGATACCTCTTTACTACAGCACCTGAGTCGTTGATAATCTCAAGGTCTACAATGCAGCCATCAGTGAGTTCGTAGAGGATAACTGTTTTATCCAGTCTTCCATCCCCATTCGGGGAAAAGACCTCAGGACTGATCTTAAGGTCCTTAATAAGGCTTACCCTGTCTGCAAGGTTCACTGTGATGGATTTCGAACTCTTATTGCCCACCTTATCAGTGGCTGTAAGTACCAATTCCCAGGACCCGGAAAGCCCTGCTGTACTCCATCTTCCAACAACCTCATTGTCAATTGAGCGAGTACCTGAAGAAAAGGAGATCCTTTTTCCGGTCTCTTTATTGATAGCCTCTAAGTGATACTCAGCCAAATTGGGATCTCTTACTGTACCCCATACCTCCACAATATTGCCTATCGGGTCTCCCTCCATGGGCTTGGTAATCTCAACATATGGTGCGGTATTGTCTACCTCTACATAGACACCCTTCTGCCCTGCGTTACTACAGGAGTCAATTGCATTGACCACAATTCCGTAAATACCGTCAGGCACCACTCCGCCAGAGTCATCTATTCCGTACCAGATTACCTCTCCATAACCGCCGGGATGTTTAAGACCTGACGCCACTGTCCTTATCGGAACAGGGTTGAGGTAATAATCACCATTCGGTAGTATCTGGACTGGATACACCTTTATATCAACAGTTGCTGCTTCATCCGTGTTGTAATAAACGGTTACATCATCCATTATCTGGTCACCATTTGGTGAAAATAGGGTATTATTCAGTTTTATGCTATTAATCTCTATCACCTTATCTATCAGGAAATGGGTCTCATCGCAACTCACATTACCCATCCTATCTATCACCTTGAGTCTCAGCGAGATATTTCTATCCTTTAAACCTGATACATCCCAGATACCAAGCAGACCTCTCTTATCTGTCCCGTCTCTTAAGGGTACACTCTCACCTTTTGAATTAAACGTCGAGACTGTAGCCCATTGCCCGTCTTCTTTTTTTACTTGCAAAAAATATATCCCGCCTAAATTATCAGTTGCTACCCCCTCAACTGGTATGCCTGACCATCTCTTCCCTTCTGTATTAATTTCAACAGGACACACCTCTGACCCCTCAGGGGGAGAGAGGATATCAGCCTCTGGAGGAGTATGGTCAACTGTGATATAAGACGGAAGTCTAATCGTTGCTTCTTTTGTTATCCCATTCACTAAGTCTCTGTAAATAAAACCAGCGTTTACTAAATGGTTGCCCTCACTCATTAAGGAAGAATCAAAGGAAATTTCCAGTGAACCGAAATCTCTTACATCCAGATTATTTATCTCCTTTCTCTGCTCACCAAATGTCACCCAGACTGTATCAGGCTCTATAAGAACTGGATTTGAGACCGTTATTTTTACATTGAAATCTATAGAGGTCTTAAGACTGTTACAGGGCATCTCCTCAGTGGATGGCTCAATCTCTATATCAACACAGATATTGGGGTAAGATGTTTCCCTAGAATACACAATCCCTTCTTCGTCTTTCCCTACTATGCGGATATTATATAAGACACCCTCCTTCAGCACAGGAACCTCGACTTCAAAGAATCCTTCGGGTATCTCATCACCTTTACTTATATCCCAGACCTTGAAGTCAGTCCATTCAGCAAACTCTGGGTCATCTCCCCAGTAGTGTGCCTTTATCTGCAACTTCAGATATAGGAGGTCCTTGATAAGGTTATATATCCGAAAGGATGGAACCCTGTTCATTTGGGCACATGATGGGGAATACAAATCCAATGCATTCCCCATCCGCACCTCATTACTGTAATACTCTTGACCGGCTTCGTCTACTGCTTTGAAACGCACTACATAATATCTCATGCCTGATTCAAGGTCTGAACTATCCCATAAGAATTCAATCTTGCCATCATCAACCCCTGATATGCTCTCTCCATCATTCCACACCCAGTCGGTAACATAATCTCTCTTTTCATCAACAAACCAGTATCTCATGTACTGTACCGTGATACTATCAAGTTTTTCTCTTATTGTCTCCTGTAAATAAAACCTATATACTCCGGGGGGCCCGATAATCTGTCCACCCTTCAGGATCTCTATCAATTTGTCACGATCGTTTTTCACCTTATAGATGAACATCCTTTCAGGTATAAATCCGGTCATCATTGTAATCCTGTTTCCCCCGCTATCAGATGCAGACAGCCTTAACCTTGCATTATTTAGCCAGTCCAGATCCATTCCAATTCCAAAACGGCGTACCTTCACAATGGGCACCTTGGTTGATCCGATCATTCTTTCAACAATATGAAAATCGTACAGATAAGAAGACTCAGGGCCAAAACTCGCCATAAGAATATCTTTTGGAGGGTCTAAAGGTGTACCAGCAGGATCAAATACCGAAACGAGACTACTTCCACCCATCAGCCTATACCATCTTTCTGGATTATCCCCAAAGCCTAACTCAATACGCCATTCTTTAAGGTTTTTATCTACAACATGAGCCCATAGGGGCTGGGAATATCCCTTAATATATTTCCACCAGCCCAATGGATAGGCATTTTTATTGCTGAAACTTATATTTATATCAGGAAGGGTGTTGTCCACCTCAACAAAAAACTCGTAATTAAAAACTCTTATTTTATATAACCCGTCAGAGACCAGATTACCTGCATCGTCCCTTCCGTCCCAGACAATAAAATCATTAACAGTTTCTGTGTAATCCCTGTAAAAAGTCCTTATCAATGTTCCTCTCTCATCATAGATGTAGAACTCGAGATGCACTGGATCAAGCACCTTGTAGTGTAGTTCCACACTGTCCTTTACTCCGTCACCATTTGGTGAGAATAGAGTCTCTGTAAGATACAGACCTATTATGCCTGTAGGTTTACCCCAGGATATCTGCCTAACCCTCTGCAAAACGTTGCCTGCCCTGTCCCATGCTGTAAGCCTCACATAAAATCTCCCTTTATGAGGAGGCACCCATACTGTGATAACATCGTTAACAACAGGCAGATCAGAAGGTGGTTTGATAAGAACCCATCTGTCAGGTTCTTTTACATCTGCATACTCCAGTTTGTATCCTTCAAAATAGAGGTCAGTAGCCGTGCCTTTTAGTATCAGATGAGATGTCTCGGACTTAACCCTGATTTCAACCGTCAGATTGAGAAGTGAACTGATTGACCATATATCGTTAGATCCTTTATTATAGCAGATACTGCTGCTATCAGCCTTCCTGTAAAAGGTAACATATCTTTCAAGGGGAGAGATGTCAACATCTCGATAATATCCAGAGAGTATGGGCACTTCAGTCCCATGGTTTGTATCAATCGCGAATATCCCCTGATAGGGGTCCGTAAGAATAATCGTAACACCATCTGATAACCAGCCATTCAATCTTACATCAGTTCCATCAACAGAAGAGATGGCAATGGTGCGGGAACCATTTGTATCCAGTTCAAATAACTCGATGAAGGGACCATACGGCTCAGAACAGATGGCATCATTATCTGCCACGGTTTTCATAAAAGCGATCCTTTTGCTCTCACGATCCCAGATAACTCTTGAAAAATAAGGTAGACATCGGTAATCAGAGGCAGTCAATCTCTCAATCTGTTTGATGTTTCCATAGATATCAGAGAGATAAAGTGAGAGGATGCCCTGAGATTTCGCTACAAAGGCAAAGAATCTATGATCAGGTGATATCGAAATATATCTCTCTGTGGATTCTGCAATCCTTTTATCTGCATCCCCTTCTGTATCTATGAGCCATAACTCCTCATCTCTATCACCGTAACCCCATAGTACAATCCTGTCAGGGGCAAACCAGTATAGAAGCCCATTTATCTCTCTTAACGCCCTCTTATTCCCCTGAATATCTGCTACCCTTATCTCAGAATAGCAATTATAATTCTGGTCACATTCACCTGCCTGATAGGCTATCTCTGTGCTGTCAGGTGACCAGGCCATCTCACCTTCATAGGTATACCACACCTGTGAATCCACAGCAATCCTCTCAAGGGTGTTAATATTAACAATATATAGGACATAGTCATCCACTGCAGAGGCCTTGATATACCCAAGATAATTGCCATCAGGAGACCATAGGATATTATAAAAACCATGATACCATGCCTCTGGCGAAATAGAATCTATATAGTTCAGTCGTTCACCATTCACATCCACTGTCCAGAGTTCAAAGGAGAGATCTTGGGTCTTTCTATTTACCTTCCAGAAGAGAAAGGCCACTTTAGAACTGTCTGGAGAAGGATACCCTCTGAAGTTATAATAGATGAATTCTGGATTGTCAGAGGTATTCCAGTCATCAGGTATCAATCTCTTTATATCCTCACCATCTGGAGCCATTCGGTAGAGACCGGCTGGATACTCAGGTGTATCAGAATCTTCATAGTCTATCCAGAATACAATCCCGCTTTCATCAGGCAACCACTTCCATTGCTCTGGATTTATCTGAGGAAGCATACAGGTCATGTTCTTCTGCCAGAGATAATCAGTACCGATAGCATCTTTAAAGGGTAAACGATTGTTGTCTACCACAACTGACAATCCACCGAGAACATTATCATCCCTGTCCACCACCTCTATCCGGTACTGACCATCTGCTACAACCCTGCCTTCACTGTCAATGCCATCCCAGGTTATTGTTGTGCCAGTGGTATCTGTCAGTTCAGGTCCTGAAAAGACTCTCACAGTGCTACCATTTCCATCAATCACCACGACCTCTACTGTCTGAGGTGTCCTGAGCCTGAAAAAGAAATCTGTGCTGTCCTTTATTCCGTCACCATTTGGTGAGATATAGGGTTCCGAGACCCATAGATCCGCATCCTGTACACCCAGCACCCTTGATGCCTGATTGTTGTCTTCACTCTTCTCAACTATGAGATTGAGAGGGTCAACCTTAACAGTAATCTCGTGTGCACCTTCCATACCTGTGGTATCGTATACAAAGGAGACAGAGGCATCTGCATCTGCACCAATCAGAGGAATAACTTCGGTGCCGACCTTCTTGTTATTCCCATATACATCAACTGTAACATCCTGGACATCCCGACCTCCCATGTTTTTTACTATCACATTGATGGAAACCCTGTCTCCTTCCTTCGGGGCAGATGGTTCAAAGGTGATAGAGTTTGTGGAGACCGCAAGGTCAGGAAGATCCAGGATCGTTATTTTCCTGAATGCCTCATTGTCATCTTCTTTGATCTCAGAAATCAGATTGTCAGGGTCTACAGTCACATAGACTGTCTTCTCTCCTGAAACCGGAATCTTCTGCCAGAGGACCGAGACAATTCTGTTCTCACCAGGGGCTATCTTCTCTATTGTCTGCCTTCCAATCAGGGCTCCATCTACTCCCGGGATGCCGAGATAAAACTCCACCACCACACCAGAGGCATCAGAAAAGCCGTTATTCTTCACCGGCACTGATATGGTTAGGTCTCCGAGTTTCTTAGCAGGCTCAGGGGTGAAGACCATCTCTTTGTAAGAAACCATAAGATTGGGCTCAGTTGCTCCTTCCACTGTGAGAGGCACTGTTGCCCTGTTGTTGTCCTCTGAAAGTTCAGAAAAGAAACCAATAGGATCTACCTCTACTGTGAGGGGAAGAGACACTCCTTCAACAGTTGCATCCCACTTGTATTCTGCAGTGACCGTCTCCCCTGCAGGAACATCCAGGTTTAATGTCGCTATCTCATAGGGGTCCTCAGGCAGATCAATGAAAATCCTCACCTGCAGATTATAGGCATCCGAGGTTCCCCTGTTTGTTATATCAGCAGTGATTGTGAGGTTGTCATAAATCTTTACTTTCTCTGAAGACAGTGATATATCCTGTGGTGTAACAACGAAATCATAGGTAGGTTCGAGATAAATATACCTGCTGGCTTGATTATTTGTCTCACTTGATTCCTTCACGTTATTGTCAGGGTCCACCACGATGATATATGAATCTGAGTTGCGGTCCTTTACTGTTATTGGGAATGTAACACTTGTAGCCGACTGTCCGGGAAAGGCCAGTGTCTGCTCTGCCAGTTTTGTTGTCTCAGAGATGGCCCCTCTGTAAAGAGCCACCTTTGCTTGGGAAACACCTGTTCTTCCATTGTTCCAGACCCTGGCAGTAATCACAACATCGGAGGGAAGGGAGGTAACACTGGAAGGGATAAAACTTATATCCTCTGCCTTAATGGAAAGGTCAGGGTCAATGTTTGCCTTCCATACGGCCCTCACAGCGAGTGCAGTCTGGTATGGACTCTCATACCAACTACCACTTTCTGTCTGGTTGTCAAGAAGATAACTAAGAGACCTGTTTGTAATCTCAGTGGATACATTAAGTTCTCTGAGTGCTAAAACTGAAAGTGCCGTATCGTAAACTGTACTCGGGCTATTGCCAAAACCTCCATCAGGATTCTGATGAGCCATAAGCCACTGTGTCCCCCTCTGGATGTATTCTTCGAGCGGGTAGGAATCCCTGTACCTGTTGAATGCCATAAGGACATTTGTGGTGGCCTGCACAGTGCTTGAGTGGTCGCTCCCCCAACCGCCGTCCTCATTCTGTCTGTCTTTAAGGTACTCGATCGCCTTTATTAATACAGAAGGATCTCCAGAATACCCGGAGACAGCCAGTGCCATAAGAGCAAAGGATGTGTCAACGGGATTACTCATATAAGTGGCACCACTACCCCAGCCTCCATCGCTGTTCTGTCGTGAAAGTATCTCATCAATCAGAGGTGTCACATCTCTGTCTGCCTCTGTGAGGGCCATAACCTTTCTGACCAGATAGTCCATATTCCGAGAGCCTGTCTTCTCAAGCCATTGCAACCCTTTAAGGTAATGCTCGAAGGCCATCTCAAAGTTGCTCAGAGCAAGCACAGCCTCTGCAGTATCTCTCTCTGTAGTCTGTTCAATCGCAACCCAACTACCGTCAAAGTCCTGATGCCTCATCAGCCATCTAATACCATCTTCAATATCAGGAGGCAATCTCCTTGCCTTTAGTACAGGGGGAATCACACCGGGGTTTTCAGGCAGTTCCTCTTTCAGTGTAGATGTAACCTGTACTATGCCCATCCCGTCTGTAAGTACTGAAAATCTCGTTATCCATTCATTTCTCAGGTCTTCCAGCCTGAATACGCCTTCTATCCTGAAGGTACCAGGTAGCGTCAGAAGAATAAAGGCCATCTTGAAGGATTTTTGCGAACTATATACATCTGGTATTCTTTCTCCTTCTACTGCAATAATATCATCTATGGTCACATACTGTGGTTCTCCTTTGATGGTAACACCCTTTTCAGGAAGCCTTGCAGGCTCTATTGATGGATTATCAATCAGAAGCATTGGAGGCACCCTCGTCCTGTCTATAAAGCCCATCAGATAAAGGTCAAGGGGACTGTAATATTTACCTGTGCCCACAGATGTAAAGGTCCCATCCCCGTTGTCCTGCCAGTCATTCCCATAGAGAACAGAACCGTCTGTATCAAGGAGGAAACTCCAGTGGTCACCACCCCTTCCCAAGAGGGCGTTGCTTACATTGCCATTTCCGTCTCTAAATCTAACATACGCACCCCACCGATGAAGCATCTCATGAGATAGAGTTGAAAGGGTCTCTTCAAATCCAGGTTCAAATGGAGTAAGTCCCAGTCCATTGATGTTTCCCATATCAATAATGCCCTGGAGTCTACCATTACTTCCATATAACGCCGAATAATCGAATTCATCTATGCCTATCCCCCTCACATCGTTCTTTATAGGATGATAAAATGCCTTTGTCTCTTCTTCTGGCATCTGAAAATTAAAGTTTGTAAAGATCACCAGGAAATCATATTCATCCTTATGGAGTCTGAAGAACTCTTTTGCTATTGTCTGTCGTGGTCCCTCATTTATGGTACCATCAGGAAGTGTTGCATCGTAGTTACCCTCCACCTCCATGACAGTGATGTTGCCGTAGTCATCAATAGTATTAACTTTGAACTCACTTGCCTCAACGATTGAAAGATTCAAAATTGTTGAAAGAAAGAAAAGACACCAAATAAAAAATACCCCTTTCTTCATACATCGCAGCAACATACTCCCTCCGGCAGTCTAAGACTTATTCTATATCATAGACAGGCTTCCTTTTAATAGCCCTTTTTATCCTTTTTACTTCCTGCCCCTCCTTGGTAGGCCTAATAATGATTCGTTCCTCAATATCTATCCCATCAAGCACAATACGATCCTCAAAAATGTTTGATAGTTTAAAATTAGACCCCTTATATTCCAGATTATCACCGACCTTTATCACCTCTATCCTGTTTTCAGCACTTCTTATAACTGCGACCTGTGCTATAGGGTCAGTCTTGAGAATCCTGAAATTCTTTACTGTTTCAGCCTTAAGACTTCCTCCAATAAACATCAAAAATAACACTGATACAGTCAAATAACCTGTAAAAAACCTTTTCTTTTCCAACACTTCCATTTTAGCCTCCTTGAGTTTAATATTTAGCATAATTGCATATAACATAGCCCTATTGTAGAACCGCAGATTCTACCGCCTTCTGAAATACCTTCAAATCCTCAAACCTCTGTATCTTTTCCTTCATCGCCTTGACGACATCTTCCCCTGTTTGCTGCCTGCTGTATTCTGTATACCGCCTTTCCCCTCTCCCCTGTCTACTGTCTACCGTCTACTGTCTACCGTCTACCTGTCTACCGTATGCCATCTACTATAACCCAATTCCCTTCCCCTTATTCTCTGCCCACCAATCTTTATACTCTTTCAATTTCCTCTTAATCGATGTCCCATCATTCGCCTGCAGGTATTCCCAGAGAAGATTCTTCTCATCTGTTGCCTTCACCCCATAATACCTCTCCCTGTAGTCAAGGAATACATTCAGATGATCCACTACTTCCCTCAAGGTTTTTCTTAATTCAACCTTTTTTAGTTGTAACTGGTAAAACCACTTGTCACAGAGCCACAAACGACGCTCCATCTCGTCTTTGATCCATTTCTCATTGTGAGCACGGTCTATTGTCATATCAGGAATGGTTGAAGGAAATTTCCGGAGATAGGCTCTCACTACCTCAATAGGTTCGGGTTTTTCCTTATATAAATC
>WGER01000074.1 GCA_015492645.1 Nitrospirota bacterium | reverse complement strand
GGAGGGGGAGGGGGGAAAGAAGTCACGCCTCTGTCCTTACCGGGGCAGCAGAGGTGACCTCCACTGGTTCTCTGCCGAGTTTGAAGAAATCCAGGACAAAGAGAAAGACACCATACAGAAAACCAAAACCAAATATCGCCCTCAGCGCGAAGAACAGCAGGTTGTATCTTGCCTTCACAGTTACATAATCGAGACCGAGGAGCCTCTCAAGATAGGTCTGCACCATCCCTGCACCTGTCAGTGTAAGTACTATGAATATCATTGAGATTGTCATCCACCAGAATGACCTGTATCCCCTTGATGTGTTGAACTCCTGGGAACCCCTTATGAGTGGCAGGGTAATGTAGATCATCGAAATGACCAGGAGGACATAGGCCCCGTAAAATGCAAGATGACCATGGGCTGTTGTGATCTGTGTACCATGGGTCCATTTGTTTACCTGAGGCAGGGTATGAATCACGCCCCATAGTCCTGCTCCTACGAAATTGAAGATTGCATGTGCCACCGCATAGAACAGTCCGAGTCTGTTAGTGACAATCCTGTGGGTCCTGGTGGTCCGGAATGCATCCCAGACCATAATCAGAAGAGGTATTGGCTCAAGTGAACTGAAGATCCCCCCAATCCAGAGCCAGTACTCAGGTGTCCCAATCCAGTAGTAGTGATGACCTGTTCCGAGTATTCCTGTAAAAAGGACCAGGGCTACCTCTATGTACATCCACCTCTCAAGTACATGTCTTTCTGCATTTGTCACCTTCATTAACATAAAGGCCAGTAACGCTCCTGCTATAACTTCCCAGGCACCCTCAACCCATAGATGTATCACCCACCACCACCAGAATTGGTCCTTTACCATGCTCTTTGTATAAAACATTCCTGGCAGGTACATAAGCGCCAGGAATGTGAGACCACCAAGCAGCGTGCCCTGGATCCCTGTCCAGCGACGGGATTTGTACATTGTCATGAAATTGTTGAAGAGAAAGAGGATCACTGATATTGCTATCAACCAGTCGGCCCATCTTGGTGCCTCGATATACTCACGGCCCTCATTCAGAAGCAGGGAACCTGCCACGAATCTGTTAGCCTTGGGATCAAAGCCCATCCAGATGTAGCCAAGGACGACGGCTGTTATCGTGACCACAGTGGCCCAGAACTGGAACTTTGCAAGAGGAATGCTCCAGAGTTCACTCTGAGATTCCTCCGGTACCACATAGTAGGTGGCACCCATCAAACCGAGTAGCAACCAGACCACGAGGGCGTTTATATGTAGGTCCCTTATTATATTGAACTTCAAAGGGAAGAAGTCAGGCCATATAAACTGCAGTGCAGCAATGATCCCCACAACCACCTGTACCAGAAAGAGTATCACCGCAAAGGTATAAAAGTTCTCTGCTATCTTTTGACTCTGGTATTTCATCCTTTAACCTCCTTTATTTCAGACTTATAAGGTACTGTACAAGATCGTTCAGTTCCTGTTCTGTCATCTGGGGATAGGGTGGCATTGCAGACTCAGGCACCACACTCTGGGGATCTCTTAGGTGTTGCCTGTGCCATTCAGGATCAGGTCTCCTTGAACCCACATGGGTGAGGTCAGGTCCAGAGGTCCCACCGATGCCACCTATCATATGACAGGCCGAACAGTTGTACTTTTGATAGACTACGACTCCAGGGCTTGGTGGTACCGTATAGGCTGCGAGAACAGGTTTTGGCGGCCATCCATTGGTATCCACCTTTGATATCCACTCTAAGAATGCCACGAGCCTGTCCGCCTCCTCAGGTGTGATGCCGAGTACGGGCATTGTTGCACCAGGATTCACTTTTCTGGGGTTCACAAGAAACTTCTGGAGGTAGCCCCTCGGTTTCCTCTCTGCAACCTTTGTGAGATCAGGAGCGAAGTAGGACCCATTCCCAAGTATGGTGTGACAGCCTATGCAGTCGTACTTATGCCACAGTTTCTTTCCTTCGTTCACCTCTTCTGTTATCTCAGGAGCCCTTTTGTCTATTCTCCTCATGGTGTCATAGGTGAGCACCAGGAAGATCGCAAAGAAAAAGAGGCTCCCGAATACGAAGAGGTTTCTTACAGCACGGTTGCTCATACACCCTCACCTCCTTCTCTTTTTAGATCCTCAATTGAGGATTGGTAAAATTTTAAAGACAACATCCTTCCCCTCACTATGATTTACATCATAAAAGTGACAATTTTTGACCTCAAAATCTTTTCCATAAACACCCAGCATCTGTATTGCCTTAAGACCAGATTTATGTGATAAATATTGCAAACCCTGGCATAACGAGGATGGTTGTATGAAGTCCGCTATGAGAAGTATAATTATACTCTGTATGGAAGAGATACTGGCAGTGGCGAGAGAGGTACTGAGAACCGAGGCTGAGGCTATTTCGGCCCTTATGGAGAAGGTGGGGAGTTCTTTTGTTGAGGCGGTTGACCTCATCTACCAGAGCAGGGGAAGGACAGTTGTAACAGGAATGGGGAAATCCGGAATCATCGCGAAGAAGATTGCCGCAACGCTCTCCTCCACAGGTACCCCGGCAGTCTTTCTCCACCCCGCAGAGGCAGGACATGGCGACCTCGGGATGGTGACCTCAGAGGATGTGGTGATCGCCCTTTCCAATAGCGGTGAAACCGAGGAGGTTATCAGACTGATACCCTATCTAAAGAGGTTTTCAGTGAAACTGATATCCATGACAAGGCCCAACTCAACCCTGGCAAAGGCGTCTGATGTCTTTCTGGATGTCTCTGTTGACAGGGAGGCCTGTCCAATGGGTATTGTCCCCACCGCATCAACCACAGCCGCACTTGCGATGGGTGACGCCCTGGCAGTGGCACTCCTGACAAAGAGGGGATTCAAACCAGAGGATTTCGCCATCTTCCATCCTAATGGTTCTCTTGGTAAGAAACTCCTTATAAGGGTGGCTGACCTGATGCATACGGGCTCGGAGATCCCGATTGTCCACACAGACACACCCATGACAGATGCAACCATAGAGATGTCCTCCAAGAGACTGGGGATGACGGTTGTCTGTGACAGCGAGGGCAGGATCAGGGGTATTATCACAGACGGTGATCTGAGGAGGGGGCTGCAGAAATGGGGCACCCGTTTCTTCCAGATGAGAGCGGGGGACGTGATGACCTCAAACCCGAAGACGATCCCTCCTGAGGCCCTTGCTGCAAAGGCGCTTGCTGTGATGGAGAATTATTCTATCACATCCCTCATAGTGCCTGATGATGAAGAGAGGCCCCTGGGAGTGATCCATATACACGACATCCTCAAAAGCGGAGTGGTATGAACCCTCTTGTCGTCACCTTTTTTCTCTATCTCCTCTTTATGCTGATTGTGGGGGTTGTCTTCTACCGAACCACCGGGGACCTCTCAGACTACATCCTTGGAGGCAGGAAACTTGGTCCCCTCGTGGCGGCCCTGAGTGTGTGTGCATCTGATATGAGCGGATGGCTCCTGATGGGACTTCCAGGGGCGGTATATTCCTCCGGATTGAATCAACTATGGATAACCTTCGGTCTTATTGCAGGGGCCTACCTGAACTGGAGACTGGTTGCCAGAAGGCTGAGGATATACACAGAAAGTGCAGGGAATTCCCTCACGATACCGGACTATCTGGAGAACCGATTCTACCACCACAGGAGGTCTTTGAGGGTTGTCTCTGCATTTCTGATCCTCTTCTTCTTTGGTATATATACAGCCTCAGGGCTTGTGGCAGGAGCGATACTCTTTCAGAAGACCTTTGGTGTTGCCTATCAGGTGGCACTTCTGCTTGGTTCGGCGGTGATCATATCTTACACCTTTCTTGGAGGCTTCCTCGCCGTAAGTTGGACGGACTTCTTTCAAGGCTCATTGATGTTTTTTGCCCTCTTACTGGTGCCTGCAATAGTGGTGGCAGACCTGGGAGGCCCTGTCAGCACCCTTGAAAGGCTCCAGTACAGGACATCCTTTCTTGATCTTATGGCGGGTATGGACGGAGTTGCTGTTGTCTCGCTGATGGCGTGGGGACTCGGCTACTTCGGCCAGCCCCATATACTGGCAAGGTTTATGGCGATAGAGAATCCGGCCCGGGTGAGGAGGGCAACCGCTGTTGCCATGGGCTGGATGGTGATCACACTTTATGGTGCCGTAGTTGTAGGGCTGACAGGTGCGGCCTACTTTCTCGAGTCTCCTCTGCAGAACCCTGAGACGGTATTTATCTCACTCGCCAAGGAGTTTTTTAACCCATGGGTTGCAGGGGTCTTCCTTGCGGCTGTACTGGCGGCAGTGATGAGCACGGTCGACTCCCAGTTGCTCGTCTGTGCAAGTGTCATCTCAGAGGATTTTTACAGGGCCTTTTTCAGAGGGAATGCCTCAAGAAGGGAACTCCTCTGGGTGGGAAGGGCCTCTGTGCTTCTGGTCTCCCTATTTGCTCTCCTGCTCGCATCTGACCCGGAGAGCAGTGTACTCAGGATAGTGGCCTATGCCTGGGCCGGACTTGGTGCATCCTTTGGTCCTGTGGTCCTCCTGTCACTCTATTTCAGGAAGATGACATCCAAGGGTGCACTTGCCGGAATGCTGACAGGTGCCACAGTGGTGATCCTGTGGAAGAACCTTTCAGGAGGTATTTTTGACCTCTATGAACTACTGCCTGGATTTGTCCTTGCAACAGTTGCGATAGTGCTGGTAAGCCTTGCTGACAAGAGGCCTCCTGAAGTGAACAACAGGACCTTCGCCCTTAAAGATGAAGTCACCTAACTACGATGCCATACAGAAGGCGATGGAGGATATAAGGAGAGACAGGTATGATTACTACCTGGACCTTTACCTTATGGAAGTGGTAACAGTGCATGTTGAGGCTATGGAAGAGGCCCTCAGAAGGCTTTACCACACCGTACCTGAAGAATACGAAAGTGGTGTTGTGTTTGACAGTGAGATAAACACGGATGCAGAAATCCCGGAGGTGGTTGAAGAAGCACTGGAGCAGGCGATAGAGGTGATCACCAATCCAGACAGGTATGTGAGGATACCCGAGAGGAGTTCATCTGAGGCATTTTTAGTGATGAGGGAATTTGCCCTTTCGGTGAGGGATCCTCAACTGAAGAGACTTCTCCTTGAGAGTCTGAATGGAGCAGGGGCGTTCAGGAGGTTTAAAGATGTGCTACTGAAGGACAAGAGAGAAAGAAAGAGGTGGCATGCCTTTAATGCAAAGGCGATGAAGAGGGTGATTGACGGATGGCTCCAGGAGGTCCTTTCCTTCAGGGCCTGAACCTCTCAATGGCCCGTATATGTTCCTTCAGGGTAGTGGAGAAGTAATGCCTCCCGTTTTTCATAGAGACAAAATATAGATAGGGCACATCAGCAGGATACAGGACCGCCTCTATTGATTTGAGCCCGGGGGAGGCGATGGGCCCCGGTGGGAGTCCCTTTATTATATAGGTGTTATAGGGGGTCTTCCTCTTCAGGTCCTGTTTTGTGATACCCTCTGCCAGGGGCTTTACACCATACACTGCTGTAGGGTCTGATTCAAGGGGCAGACCCTTCTTCAGGCGATTGAAAAAGACAGCGGCAATCAACGGTCTCTCTTCATCCACCTTCGCCTCCTTCTCAACCAGAGAGGCAAGGGTGAGAACCTCTCTCTCTGACAATCCCAGTTCTTCCATCCTTCTGAGCATCTGTTCAGTAAAGTGAGACCGGAGATTCTTCACCATGGTCCTGATTATCTCTTCCACTGAGGCCCCTAAGGGAAACAGATAGGTGTCAGGGTAGAGATATCCCTCAACAGAGGGTGCATCAATCTGGAGTTCCCTCAGGATCTTCTCCGAAAAGGCTGTCCTGAGGAAGGTCTCTCTATCGGCGAGGCCCTTCCCATGCAATCTGTCTGCGATCTGGAATATATTAAACCCCTCTGGTACGGTCACCTTTACCATAAGAACATCCCCTCTGAGGAGCCTTTTCAGAATCTGAAAACTGCTCATCCAGCCTTCAAACCGGTAGAAGCCCTTTTTTATCTCTCTATCCATCCCGGTAAGGGAAGCTATAAGCAACACCAGGGCCTTGTCTGAGAGGAGACCCTGTTGGGTGAGCCTCTCTATCACATCCCTGAATGCCTCTCCATCCTTCACCTCAAAGACAATGGGCTCCTTTATCTGACGGGGGACGAAAAGACTAAGGGAGTAAATAAGAAAGGTCAGTACTGTCAGGCATGCAATAACAATTATCTCACTCTTGAACCTCATAGGGAACTATTTTATCACAGTATCTGTCTCCGCAGCTTACCGTCTTTTATCCCCACCCATTAAACCTATCGGCATCTCTGAAAAGGCACGCCTTTGTCAAGACCATTTAAAATCTTTTTAGACTGCATCTTTAACTCTTATTTTCTACCTTCTGGAACCTCCTGATAAAGAGGTCTCTATTCACTGGTAGTAAATGGCTACAGTCCTCCTGAGATTCGGAGAACACGTGTGAACTGGGGCTTCCATACACAGAGGAAGAGATGGACAAGATAGTAGAAGATCTGAGAGAGAGGCTTGAGGACTTCGAGTAAGGACAAAACTTGGTGGCTATTTTCAATCAGTAGAAGTACTTGAGATAAACCTGTTTTTGCAGAGGGAAAGGCTAAAGCAGGACAGATGGAGAAGGGCTGTATCGGTATTGAAAGCCCATGACTATAAACTCAGACAGATTTTCAATAGGAGGTTCCATGCTCAGAGACAAGATTCTTGACAAGTGCCGGATATACCGCTGCTCCTTTTTACACCCCTTTTGATTATAGCCCAATATCACCAGCGGCAGTATTGTATAATAGAGTCAGGAGGTGGAGTTAAATGATTAAAGACCCCCAGAGGTTTGAACAATGGGATAAAGGGTGGAAGAAAAGGGAAGGGCCTCTGCCCTTTGAAGAGGCCATCAGGATAATAGAGTCATTATGGCAGGAAGGTCTCCAACTCGGAAGTTTGCCCCCTTCTGATCCCCTTGAAGGCATAGAGACTGATATAAAGATAGCGAAGATCCTTAATGCATGTTTGAAGAACTCCTCAAAAAGATAGCAGAGGCCCTTGAAAGGTATAATATCCCCTATATGATTATTGGAGGCCAGGCAGTGCTTTTGTATGGAGAACCGCGTCTTACAAGAGATATAGATATAACCCTTGGGATCGATATAGGAGAACTTCAAAGGGTTTTGTCAGTAGTAAGAGACTTAGGATTTGAAATTCCTTTAGAAGAAATTGAGTCTTTTGTTCAACAGACAATGGTGTTGCCTGCGGTTGATAAAACAAGCAGAATAAGGATTGATTTTATATTTTCTTTCACCCCTTACGAACGGGAGGCTATCAGGAGGGCTCGCAAAATAAAAATTCTGGGGCAGGAGGTATCCTTTGCTTCTGTGGAAGACGTAATAATCCATAAGATCTTTGCAGGCCGGGATAGAGATATTGAAGATATAAAAAACATATTAATCAAAAATCCTGACATAGATGCTGGTTATATAGAGAAGTGGCTCAGAGAATTTGACAGGAGTTTAGACACTGAATTTTTGCAAAGATTTGAAGAGATAAGAAAAACCGCCTCTACTTAGACCCTATGGTCTTTGCCAGTTTTGCGGAATGGAGGAGTTCCTTCTGGATCACCTTTTCTACCTTGTCAAGGATATCAAGGACCTCTTTGTTCTTTATTTTATAGTATGAACTTACGCCTTCTTTTCTGTACTCCACAACACCTGCCTGCCTGAGAATCGCAAGAGACTTGGAGACATTTGCCTGCTCTTCGTTCAGAAGGGGCAACATCTCACAGACGCATCTTTCACCCTCCCTAAGTATTTCCAGAATCCTAAGCCTTGTAGGCTTGCCAAGGGCCTTCAGTATCTCTGCCTTTCTCTGTAAGATATCCATGCACTGATTATAAAAAATGGATTAAAATACAAACAAGGTATGAAAACATTTTAAAGAGATCTAAGAAAATGCCTTATCACTTTAGTCAAAGGCTCTTTTTAAGGGCCAAGGCCTGCCGAAAAACTGAAGGTAGCGATACCGACAGTGCCGTGACCAATGTAACAGGGTCCAGCCTATTAAATGGAGAAGGGTTAAATAAAATCTCTCGTATTAATACAGTTTTGGGGCAGGTCTCGGCCCAACTGACGAGGGTCAAATGGAAATCTACAGGATCTGCTACCGTAATACTTGCCCTCCTTTTTGTGATGGCCTTTGCTGCTTCAGGTCATGCCCAGAGGACCGTCCGGATTGGGGTGGCCTCTATGATTACACCTGTGGAGGCAGTGAAGTATTATCAGGATATTGTGGACTACATAGGCGAAAGACTGGGCATACCAGTGGAGATGGTCCACAGAAGGACCTACGATGAGATGGACAAACTCCTTGAGAAAGGTCATGTCCAGGCTGCATTTATCTGCTCTGCACCTTATGTGAAAAACCGCAGGGCCTTCGGAGTGGAACTCCTTGTGGCTCCGGAGGTCCGTGGAAGCGTTTTTTATCACTCATACATTATAGTCCACAGGGATAGCCCTATTAAATCCTTTGAAGATCTCAGAGGAAAGACCTTTGCCTTTACCGACCCGAAGTCCAACTCGGGAAGGCTCTATCCTGTGTATATACTTGCAAGGATGGGCTACAGGCCAGAGAAGTTCTTCTCCCGTTATATCTACAGTTACAGCCATAACAAATCTATAGAACTCGTGGCTAAAAGGAAGGTGGATGCTGCCGCAGTTGAGTCCCTTGTTTATGAATACATGAAACTCAAAGGTTCTCCCTATGTATTTCAGACAAAGGTCATAGACAAATCCCCACCCTTCGGGATTCCACCATTTGTGGTCTCCCCCAAAACCCCTCTCTTTGTAAAAGAAAAACTTAAAGAGATACTGCTCAATATGCACAAGGATCCAAAGGGCCGGACCATTCTTCAGCAGATGTTCATCGACAGGTTCGTTGAAGTGCCTGACAGTAACTATGACTCCATCCGCAAGATGGAGGCCTTCGTAGAAGCATTTTATGGAAGAAAAGAACATAATCCCTCAAAAAACGAAAAGATTATAAGATTTGGTGTCATCCCGAGGGACAATCCAAGGATATCCTTTGAAAAATACCAGCCACTGATAGATTATCTCTCAGAAGTAACCGGTCTCAAGATTGAACTCACCATGAAAAGGACTTATGAAGAAACCATTGTGGCCCTTGGCAGTGGAGAAATAGACCTTGCTCTTTTGAGCCCCCTTTCCTATCTTGAGGCAAGGGCCCGTTACGGGGCAGTTGCAGTGCTCAGGTCTGTAACTGAAGATGGAAGAGCCTACTACAGGTCAGTAATAGTCACAAAGGAGGATAGCCCTGTGGAGAAACTCTCTGACCTTAAGGGCCGCTCCATGGCCTTTGCTTCTCTGATGTCCACAGCAGGAAACCTCTATCCCAGGTACATGCTTGCATGGGCAGGACTCCACCTGAAGGACCTCAGTGACTACAAAAACTTCAACTACCATGACACAGTGGTCAAATGGGTCCTTAGAGGACGATTTGATGCAGGTGCAGTGCGGCAGACCGTAGCAGAAAAGTACCTTCCCTTGGGGTTAAGGATCATTGCAAGGAGTGAACCAATCCCAACAGGTCCAATTGTGGTGGGTCCCAGGACCCCCTACAGGGTGGTAGAAAAGATAAAAGAGGCGCTTTTGAGGATAAAAGAGGCCCCTTCTGGCAGAGAGGCCCTGAAAAAGGCTGACCCAGAACTGAGAGGTGGCTTTATCCCTGCCTCAGATTCGGACTATAAGGGCATAAGAAAACTCATCAACGATGTACCAAGGACATGCGGGACAGGATGTCATCCAAAGATAAAACTATAGTGAGCGGTCTGAGCATACAGCAGAAGTTTATCCTTATTACCTCGGTCTGCATTATTGTCCTGATGAGTCTTCTGGGCTATATTGCCATAAAAAGGGAGACCGATATCCTTTACCAGGATACCGCCAAACAGGCAAAGGTCCTTGCCGAAACCCTGGCAATTCCATTGATAAATGACCTCATATATGAGAAACTCGGTCTCGTTGAAGAAGGCGGTCTTATTGACAACTACATTACAGGCATATACAACCGCAGGGACCTGAACCTTGTATATATAATGGTCCTTGATGAGACAGGCAGGGTCATATCTCACAATGACTTTACTGAATACGGTAAGACATATACCGACCCGATAGCAAAAAAGGCATTCCATGCAAACTCCACCACCATCCAGAGATACCTTGAGCCCTCAATGGGCCACGAGGTTCTTGATGTGGCCACACCCCTGTCCATTGGTAAAAAGAGGTGGGGCACCCTCAGGCTCGGGGTGTCACTTTTGCCTGTGGAGAAAGAGAAACAGACAATGGTCAGGAGGATCATTCTATTAACCTTGCTAATCCTGGCAGGAGGTTTTGTTATCATTTTATTTATAACAAGAAGGTTTATAGGTCCCATAATGGCACTGGCAAAACTCATGGGTGAGGTGGGAAGTGGAAATCTCACCCTCAGGGCAGAGGTCAAAGGCAATGACGAACTGGCCATGCTCGCAAAGAGTTTCAACGATATGCTTGAAAGCATCAGGGAGGCTAATGAGAAACTCAGAAGGACCCATGAAAGACTTGTCCAGTCAGAAAAACTTGCCTCTATGGGAATCCTGGCCTCAGGGGTCGCCCATGAGATAAACAATCCCCTTGCAGGGATGTTCAATTGTGTGAGGATGATTGAGGAACTTGGTGACAACCGTGAACTTCGCGAGAAATATCTTGGACTATTAAAGGAGGGACTTTCAAGGATAGAAGGCATCGTGGGCAAACTCCTCTGGATGGCACGCACTGAACAAAGGCAGATAAAGGCACTTCCGCTGAAGGCAGCCATTGATGATGTCCTTGCTTTCTTGGAACACAAGATAAAAAAACAGGCAGTTACTGTAAAAAAGGAATTAGATAGAGACTTTACCCTTTACATGGACCCTCATGACCTGCACCAGGTCCTTATGAACCTTGCTATCAATTCAATCCAGGCAATGTCAGAAGGCGGCATACTCACCTTTAAGGCATATACCAGAGACCAGGTTAAAATCTTAGAGGTCTCGGACACAGGACACGGCATCCCGGAAGAGGATATTCCGAAGGTCTTTGATCCCTTCTTTACTACAAAACCACCTGGTGAGGGTACAGGACTTGGCCTATGGCTCACCTATGAAATTGTCAAGACCTATGGAGGAGATATTAATATAAAAAGTAGCCCTGGCAAGGGCACCACAGTAAAGATAATCTTCCCAGAGGAACATGGATAAACAGATACTCATAATTGAGGACGAAGAGATCCTGAGAGTTACCCTGGGAGATTTTCTTGCATCAAAGGGTTATTCTGTCTCTGTGGCAGAAACGGGCAGACAGGGATTAGACCTCTTTCATTCAAAAGGCCATCAAGTAGTGGTAACAGATGTGAGACTGCCAGATATAAATGGCCTTAATCTCCTGAAACAATTGAAAGAAAATAACCCTGAGGTAGTGGTTATTGTGATTACTGCCTACGGAACAATAAAAGACGCCGTTGATGCCATGAAATCAGGGGCCTATGACTATATAACAAAACCCTTCTCCCTTGATGAGTTTGAGTTAATCATCAATAGGGCCTTTGAGATGATAGCACTGAGGCGGGAAAATGTCCTTCTCAGAGAGCAGATAATAGAATGTATGTGTTATCCCCAGATGGTGGCCCAGAGCAATGAGATGAAAAAGGTATGTCGTCTCATCTCAAAGGTGGCAAAAACAGACACAACGGTCCTGTTACTCGGTGAGTCTGGCACAGGTAAGGAACTCGTGGCCTCAACTATTCACAGAGAAAGCCACCGAAAGGATGGGCCTTTTGTGGTGGTAAACTGTGCGGCGCTGCCTGAGACACTCATAGAATCAGAACTCTTTGGCCATGAAAAGGGTGCATTTACAGGCGCTCACAAACCAAAGCCAGGAAAGTTTGAACTTGCCTCAGGTGGCACTATATTTTTAGATGAAATCGGGGAGTTGCCTCCTCAGGCACAGGCAAAACTCCTGAGAGTCCTCCAGGACGGCACCTTTGAACGCCTGGGAGGCACGCGGACCCTCAGGACAGACGCAAGGGTGATTGCCGCCACAAACAGGGACCTTGAAAAGGATGTAAAGGGAGGCCGTTTCAGGGAGGACCTTTACTGGAGGCTCAAGGTCGTGCCTATTTATATCCCGCCCCTCAGAGAAAGAAAAGAGGACATTCTGCCCCTTGCAGAGTTCTTCCTCAAAAGGTTTAATGAAAAGCATGGAAGGAAACTCAGTCTCAGCCATAGAGCACGGGCAGCACTTCTCAGGTATGACTTTCCAGGCAATGTGAGAGAACTGGAAAACCTCATGGAAAGACTCGTTACCCTTGCAGAAGGCCCAAGGATAGAGATTGAAGACCTGCCCGAGGAGGTCAGGGCGTATTTCTCAGAGGCCCCATCAGAGACCTCCCTCCAAACAATTATAGAACAGGCAGAGAGGGAACATATTATTAAGGTCCTGAAGAGCACAGATGGCAATCGGACCCGGGCGGCAGAACTCCTGGGCGTAAGTCGCAAGACCCTCTGGGAGAAGATGCGCCAGTATGGGATAACTGACCCCATGATCAAGTAATGCCCACTCACACTTCCGAAGTGTGAGTTTTTGTGTTACCTTGAAATTTGTATCTTCATGATACAGAAAATTCAGCAGGCCACTAAAAACATTCTCCATCAAGGCAAACCTATTACCAAAGTTGAAAAAGAACTCGTTAAGTGTATCTTAGAAAATAGAATCTTAGAAAATAGATTGTCACCGGTCACTTCAAAATCATCCACCTGGGGTCAGTTCAAAATCGTCCACCTATATCAGTCAGTTTTACCATTTCTTTCGTCTGTTTTACAAGCCCTGTCTTTTAGACGATAACTTCTTCCTGTTATCTTTATCACCTCTGCACGGCTCAGGAATCTATCAAGTATAGCGGTTGCCGTAGGAACATCTCCTATCAACTTTCCCCAGTCCTCAAGAGGCCGGTTCGTGGTCATTATCGTTGACCTTAACTCATACCGCCTCATGATTATCTCAAACAGATACTCCCCTGCTCCCTGTGGCAGTCTCTTCAATCCCATGTCATCTATTATCAGCAGGTCTGCCGATAGATACCTCTTTACCATCTTTGGACTTTCCCTCAATGCCTCTGCCTGGGCAAGGTCTCCCACTGCATCAAATATCGACCTGTACAGCACCTTATACCCCATCTTCACTGCCTCATACCCTATGGCCTGTGCAAGATGGCTCTTGCCCACCCCAGGCGGCCCCATAAACAGCACATCCCTGCCCTCACGAATAAACCTACAACTGGCAAGGTTCATTATCTGTCTACGATCTATCGTAGGGTTAAAACTGAAATCAAAATCCTCTATCCTCTTTAGCCCACGAAACTGTGCTGCCTTTAACCTCCTCTGCATCGCCCTCTGCTGCCTCAGCGCAAGTTCATCTGACAAAAGTAACTCTAAAAACTCTGCATGGCTCAGTTGATTCCCTGCTGCCTCCTGTAGCCTTATCTCAACTGTGCCTGCCATGCCTGATAGTCTTAACTTCTTAAGTGATGATATTAACTGCTGGTTCATCTTCCTGCCTCCTCTGCGTATTTCTTGTAATCCTCCAATGGACGGATTATCTCATGCTCTGTGCTCAGCACTCCTTCAGTTTCAGAGCT
>WGER01000073.1 GCA_015492645.1 Nitrospirota bacterium | reverse complement strand
TCAATCGTGAGGCATCAGCGACTGAGGAGACGACCACTTCTATGGAGGAGATGGCTGCATCAGTGGCTGAGGTGGCTGCGAGTACAGAGGGACTTGCCTCACATGTGGAGGAGGTCTCTGCATCTGTGAATGAGATGGCAGCGAGCATAGAGCAGGTAGGGAGGAATGCAGACAGTCTTGCCTCCACCACAGATGAGGTGGCAGCCACCATAGAGGAGATGGCCCTTTCAATAGAGGAGACCTCAAAGAATGCATCCTCTATGACGGAGGCTGTAAATGATACCTCCCTGAGTGTGGAGAACATGCTCACCTCGGTGGAACAGATAGCCCGGAGTACTGATTCTCTGAAGCAGTTGGTGGGAGAGACCTCTCGTCTGGTTGGCAACATACTTGAAACAGTAAAGGATGTTGCTGAGAGGGTGGAGGGGGCGAGCAGACTGAGTGAGAGGGCCTATGAGGATGCTGAGAGGGGTGGCAGGTCCATCTATGAGGGGATAGAGAGTCTGCAGAAGATGGGCAAGAGCACTGAGAGGGCGATGGGAGTGATAGAGGTACTGGGGAGGCGTTCAGAGGAGGTAGGCTCGATAGTTGAGGTGATAGAGGAGATAGCAGACCAGACTAATCTGCTTGCCCTTAATGCTGCGATAGAGGCGGCGAGGGCTGGGGATGCAGGCAGGGGGTTTGCGGTGGTGGCGGAGGAGATAAGGAAGTTGGCGGAGAGGTCAATGGAGGCGACGAAGGAGATTGGTGAGGTAATAAGGCAGGTACAGCAGGAGACGGCGACAGCGGTGAAGGCGATAGGGGAGACCTTTGAGGAGGGCAGGTCAGGGATGGAACTTGCCTCCAGCAGCAGGGATGCCTTTGAGAGAATAATAGAGTCGATGAAAGAGAACTCAAGGATATACAGGGAGTTGGCCGAGTCTGCGGTGAGGCTGTCTGAGGCGGCGGAGAAGGCGATAGGGCATATAGAGGAGATGAACAGAGCGACTGATGAGGTGAACAGTGCGGTAAGGGATCAGGCAGACAGTGCAGACAGTATAAGGAATAACATGGAGAGGATGAACAACCATGTGAGGGAGGTGAACATAGCGGTGAAGGAGCAGGCGAAGGGGAGCAGGCAGATAATAGATGCGGTGGAGATGATGAAGGTGAGTGTTAAGGAGGTATCTGAGGCGGTGAAGGAGCAGGTACAGGGGGTGAGGCAGGTGCTTGAGGCGATGGAGAGGATGAACGAGATGACGCAGCAGATAGCAAGGGCGACGGTGGAGCAGAGGGCAGGTGGAGAGGCTATACTGAAGGCAATGGACAGTATAAATGAGATTACTTCTGAGAATCTCCGGTTAGCCAATGAGATGAAAGCGGCTGCTGAGGAGACTATCTTCGAGATAGAGGAACTCTGCTATCGGCTAAGCAGTTTCAAGGTCTCCACAGACAGCGGTAAGAGGTGCTGGCAGATAACGAACTGTCCTGAGGATGTCAGACAGAAGTGTCCCGCCTATGAGGCAGAAGAACACAGGTGCTGGCTGATAGAGGGCACATGGTGTAAGGGGGTAAGACAGGGTGACTTCAGGGAGAAACTGAGGAACTGCATCACCTGTGAGGCCTACAGACAGATCCAGCAACTTGAAGGGGTGGCCTGATGCCTTCACTTGCAGAAGAGGTGAGGGAACTCTTCAAGGGACTCAACAGTCCTGAGTGGTGGGACAGGAGTCACATTATAAAGAGACTCAGGGAGTACCCTGAAGAACTGTATCTGCCACTGCTTGAGGAGGCCCTGAGAGATCATGAAAACGACACCTTGAGGAATGGGGCGATGGAGTTTTACAGGGTCCTTGGTTCAAGGGGGGTACCATCCCTCGGCAGGCTCCTCAAAGACAGGGACGATGAGGTGAGGGTCTTTGCTGCTACACTCCTCGGTGAGATCGGGGATCCCTCGGCAGTGCCACTCCTGATAGAGGCGCTCAATGATCCTGCACCCAATGTAAGGGCATCGGCAGTAGAGGCAGTGGGCAGGTTAGGGGCTCCGGAAGCGGTCGAACCCCTGAAAAGGATGATTTCAGATGAGCCCTGGGTGGCTATGGCAGCAATAAAGGCCATGGCTGATATAGGAACAGAGGAGGCCCTCCAGTTCCTCTATACTCAACTTACTGAGAGATGTCCCTATGCCTCCATGGTACTTGAGGTCCTTGAGACCTCTGGAGGTGAGGAGGCGATAGAATTTCTCCTGCCACTGCTTAATGAGTCTCCCCTCAGGGAACTGGCGGTCAAGGCCCTTGTTGGTATATGTAGAAGGGAAGGTATAAGGCTTCGACCTGAAGACCTGCAGAGTTATCTGGAGTCACTGCTGGAACTCTACAGGTCTGCACAGGAGGATGTGAGCAGGGCTGCCTTCCTCTGTCTCTGCTGGGGAAGGCATCAGAAGGCGATACCTGTATATGTGGAGGCCCTCCAGGATGAGGACCTGCAGGAGTATGCGATTGAGGCACTCCTTGAGGTGGGGGAGGGGGCTGTGCCTCATCTACTTGAGATCCTCCGTGATACAACAGCCTCCCAGAGGCCAGTAATCGCAAGATTGCTTCTTCAGTTGGGTGGGTATACGGGACTCAAGGAGTTTATGGATGACCCTGACCCAGAGGTGAGGACAGAGGTGGCCCTTGCCCTCGGATTTCTGGATGAGCCAGAGGCGAGGCAGTTGCTTCAGATGATGACAGAGGACCCCGAGGAAGAGGTCCGGATGGCTGCTAAAAAATCTCTGCAGAAAAAGGGGTAGATATGGTGACAGGCAGGGTTGCCCCCGTTCTATCTGAGGATGTCTTCAATTCCCTGAAGGATCTAATAAAAAGGAGGTTTGGAATAAACCTGAATGGTAACAAGAGGCTCACCTTACAGACCAAACTCTCCCACAGGCTTACCATACTTGGTTTAGACAACTACGAACAGTACTATAAATACCTGCTTACAGACCACACAGGTGAAGAACTCCACCACTGTGTCTCCCATATCGTCAACAACGAGACCTATTTCATGAGAGAAAGGGAGAGATTGGAGGCATTCAGGGAACTGCTGGTGGATGTAAAGAAGAGGAAGGTGATGAAGAGGGATTATACCCTCAATATACTCTCTGCAGGCTGCTCCAGTGGTGAGGAGGTCTATTCGTTAAATATAATCCTTCTGGACAGTGGACTCTTCACATGGGGATGGGAGACCCTTGTGGTTGGGATGGATGTGAGCAGGTCTGCCCTGAAGAGGGCACAGGAGGCATCATATACAGAGAACTCGTTCAGAGGACTGTCTGATAGGGAGGAGTTTATAAAGAGGTATTTCTATAAAAATAACAACAGGTATGTCCTCAGGGACCTGTACAGGAAGAACACCGTCTTTATCCATGGCAACATCCTCTCTGAAGGCTCCTACAGAGGGTTGCCGAAGATGGATTTTATCTTCTGTAGAAATGTGATGATATACCTGACAGAGGATGCACTGAGACGGCTCTCAGAGATCTTATTTAAACAATTACAGGATGAGGGATATCTGATAATAGGTTCAGCAGAGACACTGATACAGAAGACAGACCTATTTATTCCAGAATATATAAAGGGAGTTGTATTGTATCGTAAAAACCCCCATCTTCTGTGATATCATATCTAAATGATCCATGTATTAATAGTAGATGATTCACCTTTCATAAGAAAGGCCCTCAAAAGGATTCTGGAGAGTGATCCCTCTATTGCTGTGGTGGGTACTGCCTCGGATGGCAGGGAGGGTTTAAAGAAGGCCCTTGAACTGGCACCTGATGTGATTACCCTGGATATCAGGATGCCTGAGATGGACGGGCTCCAGGTCCTGAAGGAGTTGATGTTGCGAAGACCAACGCCTGTACTCGTTCTCTCACAATACACCTCTGAAGGGACTGAACTAACCCTTAAGGCCCTTGAACTCGGTGCGATGGATTTTGTGGATAAGTCTTCCAAGTCCTACATGAAGTTCTACGAACTTGCAGAAGAGATAATCACAAAGGTGAAGGCGATCGCAGGGGGAAGACCAAGAGGACCACTTAAGGCACGGCCTGCAGAGGTGAAGGTAACAGAGAGGAGGATTGATGTGGTGGCCATAGGGGCCTCCACTGGCGGGCCGCAGGCCCTACAGACACTCCTACCTTCTCTTCCGGAGGATATACCCTTTGGCATCCTGATAGTACAACACATGCCGGAGGGGTTCATAGACTCCCTCGCCACCAGACTGGACAGACTCTCAAGGATTGAGGTCCGGACTGCCAGGGATGCAGAGAGGGTAGAGCCCGGAGTTGCACTCTTTGCGCCCTGGGGGGTCCATATGAAAGTGAAAAAGGACAGTAGAGGCGTGAGGGTGAGTCTCGATCCTGAACCGAGCAACCTGCTACATAGGCCCTCCATTGATGTCCTCTTTGAGTCTGTTGCAGAGGTCTATGGGGACAGGTGCATGGGTGTTATACTTACAGGGATGGGTTCTGATGGGGCAGAGGGCCTGAAAAAGATAAGGCAGAGGGGAGGAATAACCATTGCACAGGATAGGGAATCATCGGTGATATTCGGGATGCCGAGGGCTGCAGTAGAGAAGAATGCGGCCCAGAGTGTTATCTCTATTGAGGATATGGCGGAAGAGATTCTCAGGAGGGTCTCTTCTAACTCGGCCTGAAAAGGATCCTCACCCTTGTGCCCTTTCCCCTTTCACTGTCTATCTCAATCTCACCATTGTGGTCCTCGATTATCTTCCTGCAGATGGAAAGACCGAGTCCAGTGCCTTCCTTTTTTGTGGTGAAAAAGAGGTCAAAGACCTTCTCTAAGTCATCCTCTCCAATCCCTTCACCGTTGTCCTGTACCTCAACAAGAACTCCCTCTTCAGTCTTTCTGGCAGAAAGGGTGATCTCCGATGCAGATGCCTCTATGGAGTTGTCCAGGAGATTCCTGAAGACCTGCATCAGTCTGTCCCTGTCACCTTTGAGGGTAAGTGATGGGTCCGTATTGGTCCTTATATTAAGTGCGTAGTTCTTTGTCCTCACATACTGCACCAGTTCTCTAAAAAGGCCCTCTAAGGGGATCTCTTCTGTCTCTATCTTTGAAGGTCTGCTGTAGAAGAGGAGATCATCAACGAGTCTCTTCATCCTTGCGGTCTCCTTCAGTAGTGTCTGTATCAGGAGTTGATGAGTTGGCGACTCGGTTTCCTTTTCGATTATCTGGGCTATGGACTGGATCGCAAAGAGGGGATTTCTTACCTCATGGGCCACGCCTGAGATGATTCTCCCGAGGGCCTCTAAGTGTTGCTTTCTCCTTATTGCCATCTGGAGCCTCTTTATCTCTGAGATGTCCCTGAAAAGGACTATAAACCCCTTCTCGGTCTCCCTGTATGAGATTTGAGAGGTGGTGAAACCAATGGTCCTTCTCCCCTTTTGTGTCTTTATCTCAATCTCTCTGCTTTCTGGACTGACTGCTAACATCTCTGTACATTCTGGATATAGATCGCCTATATGCCTGTTTATTACTTCCTCTTCAGATACATGGAAGATCTCCAGTGCAGCCCTGTTCAATTTCAGGATCCTCCCCTCTTCATCAAGAAGCATCACGCCTGTGGCAGCGCTGTTGAACATCGCCTCAGACAGTTCCTTCTCATGCTTTAATTCAGTGTATATTCGGGCTGCTGATAACGCAGAGGCAACCTGTGTACAGAAGAGTCTCAGCAGGGCCTTCTCATATCCTGTGAGGGTCTTAGAGGTCCTCTGCATGAGACATAGGTACCCCTCTGTCCTGTTATGGCTCTTCAATGCCGTGAGAACCATCCACCTGTAACCACCTGTCCTGAGAAATCCCTTCAGGGATTCGGGGGCAGAGACATCGTAGATCTCCAAGGGACCATCTTCGGTCTCCAGGTGGACAGATGAGATGGGAGGCAGGTCCTTAAGTGTACTGGTGTAATAGGGACGGAGTGTATCGTCACCTGTTTTATGATACAATATGGCTGCGTCAGCACTGAAGAAGGAAACGGCCTCAGAGAGACTCTTCTCTGCTATTATTGAAGGATCCATCCACTGTAGCGTCTCTATAGAAAACTCCTGGAGATTCTGCAGTTTCTGTATATGTTCATGCTGGGTTCTCAACATCCTGAGGTTCTGTAGTGATGAAGCCATCTCTGAGGCGAGTATCTCCATGCTCTGCATGGATTCCTCTTCTATCTCCCCATCCCTGGATAGCAGGAGGAGGCCCATCACCGGGAAGGCCTCGCAAAACAGACAATCAAGTACAGGCTGGTCTTTTCTGAAGGGTCTATGGTTTTCACAATAGGTGGAAAGGAGCCAGCATCTGATATCAGAGAGACCATGGGCGGGACAGTCCTCTCTTCTGCAGGAGTTAATCTCATAACACCTCTTCAGGGGAGAGAGGAGGGGCAAAATCAGGGTATTCAGATCAGTATCCCGCAGCACTTCGGGCTCTGCACTGAAGAACACCTTCTGGAGTAGACCCTCCTTATCAAGGGGCACTTCTGAGGGAATTCTGGTTTGTTCTTTACCACGATGGTATCGCCTCCTGAGCATACGTCTATGGGTGTCGAGTATATAGACGGTGCAGGTAACATAGCCCAGTCTTTCAGTAGTTGCCTCGCCGAAGACCCTCAGGACCTGTTCATCTGTTAGGTCTTCCCTGAAGACCTCAGGTGAGAGGGCTGCTATCACCCTCAGTTCTCTGGTCCTTTCCTCCACCCTCCTCTCGAGGTCCGTTGCGGTCTTCTGAATGCTTTCTGCCATACTGTTTATCGTGTCTGCAATCTCAGAGAGTTCGTCCCTTCCAGTAAGGGTGATCCTGTGATCGAGGTTCCCCTGCTTTAACTGAATCACACCCTCTCTCAGGACAGCCAAGGGGCTGATGATCTTTCTCCTGAGCAGGATAAAGACCCCTGTATAGGCTATGATCATCATAAGGCCAATAAAGAGGATTGTCCTTATCGTGGTTTTTCTTATCTCTATGTTCAAAGGTGCCTTGGATATCTCCACGGCAATAGCACCCCTGAGGGCATGGTCACTACCATGGCAGGGAAAACACCTTGAGGTATTCTTGAGTGGAAGCAGAAACAGAAGATCTTCCTTGGTCTCAAAGGTCATCTCCTTTAAAGAGGGTGTAATATCAAAGGGAATACGAGCAGAACCGGCAAGGATAGTCCCTTTCCTGCTCATTACCGAGACCCTCAGCCCTGTAGCCTCTTCGTAGGAGTAAATCAGGTCCTTCAGTCTTGAGGGTTCTCCTTCTACCATTGCATCCTCCAGGACCTTCTTTACCGTTTTTGCCACAACGGCAAACTCTGCCCTGTACATCTTTTTTAATGCCCTCTTCTCCTTATTTATCATGAGATATCCAAGAAGACAGAGACTGAGAAAGATGCCAGAAAGGAGTGCTATAAGCAGTTTTATCCCCAGAGATGTCCTTTTCAGACTCATCTGTTAGTATAAAATGATCGTATTTGAAGAGACAATAGGATATTTAGACATCTTGATATGCCCTATGGGTCTTTACCATGATAAGGTAAGCCCTGTTACTAAAAAGATGTCTAAAATTGGTGTATAATTAACAAAGAGGCAACCCTTTATATGGTCTATTAGGAGGAAGATATGAGAGATGTAAAACTCTCAGGCATAGGTAGCGTAATTGCCTCATTTCTGGCTGCGTCCTGTTGTGTTGGACCTGCAGTGTTTGTCCTCTTTGGTACTTCTGCTGGTTTTCTCAGTAAACTCAGTTTTTTAGAAAAGTATCGCCCTTACCTCTTAGGTGTTGCCTTTCTGGGTCTTGGGTATTCCTTCGTGAATCTCTATATAAGAAGGCCCTCCTGTAACTGTGCAGAGGATATAAGAAACCGCAAGATTGCAAGGGTGATATTCTGGATAGGGCTTGTTGCGGTGGTCTTTTCCCTGACATTCAGAAAACTAATACTGTGGATTTATGCCTGAAGACTATGACCTCATAATAATCGGCGGAGGGGCGGCAGGCTTTGCCGCGGCCCACAGGGCAGAAAAACTAAAAAAGCGGACCCTCATAATTAATGATGCCTCTGTGCTTCCCCTTGGTGGCACCTGTGTTAATGTGGGTTGCATCCCCTCAAAGGTAATGCTACATCAGGCAGGCATCCTTTATCAGTCCCTTAAACACAACTTCAGGGCAATCTCTCTTTCTGGTAGGGCCGATTTTGTAGAGGCCCTTGAGGAGACCCGTCAGATGGTCAGGGCATTTCAGGAGAAAAACTATGTAAATGTGATAAACACACAGGAGTATGTGGACTACATTGAAGGTCACGCAGCCTTTAAAGACCCCAGGACAGTTACTGTTGGGGACAGGCAGTTCAGGGGCAGATTCTTCCTGATTGCAACAGGGGCCTCAACCTTTGTCCCTCCAGTTGAAGGGATAAATGAGATAGATTACCTCACAAACAGGACCGTCTTTGACATCAGACACAGGCCAGGGTCAATTGTGATACTTGGTGGTGGGCCAGAGGCGATGGAGTTTTCTCAGATGTTTAACCGTTTCGGGATAAAGACCACAGTGATACAGCGTTCTCAGAGGATTCTAACCAAGTTTGATGCCCTGCTGGCAGAAACTCTCCAGCAATACCTCACGGAAGAGGGAATAAACATAATCACCGGCACGAGACTGCTTGAGGCAAAAAGGGCAGGCAAGATGGTGAGGATTGTTTTTGAGAAAACTGGCGAAGGCATGGCATCTGTTGAGGCAGAGGCAGTGCTTGTTGCCACAGGGCTTAAGGGAAATACCCAGGGTCTTGGACTTGACAGGGCAGGAGTGGAGTCCGATGAAAAGGGCTTTGTCAGGACAAACGAGTTTTTGCAGACCTCACAGGCACACATCTATGCTGCAGGAGATGTTACTGGCATCATGCCCCTTGAGACAGTGGCGGCAAAGCAGGGAAGTCTTACAGTGCAGAATATGTTTGAAGATACCAGAAAGAGGATTGATTATGACCTTATCCCCAGAGCAGTCTTTACCTCTCCTGAACTTGCCACCGTGGGCCTTACTGAAGAGGAGTATATGCAGAGATACAATGTCTGTCTCTGCAGGACCGTCTCCTTTGAGCATGTAGAAAGGGCAGCCCTTATGAAGCAGGACAGGGGGCTTATCAGGATGGTTGTCCATCCAGAAACAATGCAGGTCGCAGGGGTCCAGATACTCGGCCCCCATGCCTCGGAGTTGATAGTCACTGCGGCCTATGCGATCAGGAATCACATGACAGTATATGACATTCGTGATACAGTGCATGTATTCCCCACCCTTACGGAGGCCATAAAGAAGGTTGCCCAGAGTTTTGAAGAGGACCTTACGAAGATGGCATGCTGTGTGGAGTAAAAAAATTAACACTTCGGAAGTGTAAAAACACTTCCGAAGTGTAAGTATGGAGGCTTATATGAGAAAAAGGCTATTGGTATCAGTTCTGTTGATTCTGTTTGTTTTTGTGGCCACTGCCTATGCAGCAGAGGAGCATGTGGTAATGGATATTCAGGGGATGGTCTGTGAACTCTGACCCCTTGCAATAAGGAAATCCCTGGAAGGGGTTGAGGGTGTAAAGGAGGTGAGGGTCTCATTCAAAGACAAGAAGGCATACCTCGTAGTGGATGAGAGTGTCCCTAATGAGGCACTTGAGAAGGCAGTCTCAAGGGCAGGCAGTTACAGGGGAAAGGTGATTGAGAGAAGATAGCCGCTGGACAGTGGTTTTGAAGGTATACCCTGGATAAAATACATTAAAAAAGGAAGTATCGTGTGATGGAAAAAATCAGAAGCCCAAACAGACACTTGCTGACCTTCAACACACGAGTGTTCTGCCCAGAAAAAATCTGCGATTTTTCAGGGTGATCCCTTTTCTGAATTCAAAACTCTGACTTCCGACTTCAGTTCAGCGATATCTTCGGTGCCGTGGCAAATGTAAGAGGGCTCACCCAAAGCAGCACTGTCCGTCTTGCAAAGACATGTCACATAAATCCTGTTTTGAGGCAGGGGTGCCTTGAAACATCAGAGACCTTTGGGGCTTTCCTGCCTTAAAAACAATCACTTCTGTCGGTAATTTAGAACCTCCTTGAGTAATTGCAAAAATTTACAGGACTTTGATATGTTAATAAACTATACTAAAATAAGATCATGGACATGGAGAAATTAAAGAGACTGAGAGAAAAGATTGACAGAATTGATGAAGAGATCCTCAGGTTGTTAAATGAGAGGGCGAGTGTTGTCCTTGAGATAGCCAAGGTAAAGAGCAGGGAGAATGTGAATTTTTATTCACCTGAACGGGAGAGGGAGATACTCGAAAGACTCCAGACGTTGAATAGGGGCCCTTTCCCGAATGATGCGCTGAAAGTGATCTTCAGGGAGATACTCTCTGCCTCTCTGGCACTGGAGGAGCCCCTGAAGGTTGCCTGTCTTGGACCGCTGGCCACTTTTACACATCTTGCTGCGATAAGGCACTTTGGATCCTCTGCGGAGTTCATACCTGTCAAGACGATAAAGGATGTATTTGAGACTGTGCTGGAGGGGAAAGCGAGTTATGGAGTGGTCCCGATCGAAAACTCCAATGAGGGTGTCATCAGTTACACCTTAGACATGTTTGTTGACTATGACCTGAAGGTGGCAGCAGAGATAATGCTTGAGGTGAATCATAATCTGCTGTCCCGTTCTGGAGATATTGAAAAGATCAAAAGGATCTATTCTCATCCCCAGGCGGTTGCACAGTGCAGGGGTTGGCTTGAGAGGAACCTCCCAAATATCCCGATAATGGATGCCACCAGCACTGCAAAGGCGGCTGAGATGGCTTCAACAGACGAGGAGGCCGCAGCAATAGCCAGTGACCTTGCCGCAAAGATATATGACCTGAAGATAGTAGAGAGAGGCATTGAGGACAATAAAAACAACTATACCAGATTCCTGGTGATAGCAGAAGAGTTTCCCGGGCCTACTGGAAAGGACAAGACCTCCCTTATGCTTTCTATAAAGGACAAGCCAGGGGCCCTCTATCAGGTCCTTGCGCCCTTTAAGAAACACAATATAAACCTCACAAAGATAGAGTCCAGGCCATCCAGAAGGAGGGCCTGGGAGTACATATTCTTCATAGACCTTGAGGGACATATAGAGGACAAAAAGGTGAGTAAGGCACTGTCAGAGGTGGAGAAACATTGCCTTTTTTTGAAGGTCCTCGGTTCCTATCCGAGGGGCGATGAAATCATTAAGAGGAGAAAGTATCTATGATACCGGTACCAGAATATGTGAGGAGTATAAGACCATATGTGCCTGGTAAGCCTGTTGAGGAGTTGGAGAGAGAACTCGGGATCAAGGAGGCCATAAAACTCGCCTCAAACGAGAATCCCCTTGGACCCTCTCCAAAGGCGAAGGAGGCGATACTATCTGCCACCAAAAATCTCAACAGATACCCCGATGGTGGAGGGTACTATCTGAGAAAGGCCCTCGCAGAGAGGTTGAAGATTGAAATGGATGAAGTAATACTGGGTAATGGTTCCAACGAATTAATTGATATTGCTGTGAGGACCTTTATGACACCCGATGACGAAGCGGTTATGGGGACCCCATCCTTTGTGGTCTATCCGATGGCGGTACAGGCCTTAGGGGCAAAGGCGATACAGGTTCCACTCAGGGATTACAGACACGATCTGGATGCCATGGCTGACAGTATTACCCCTCAGACCCGTATTGTGTTTGTCGCGAATCCGAACAATCCCACCGGCACAATAAACTACAGTGATGAATTTGACAGGTTTATGGAAAATGTCCCGGAGGGAGTCCTTGTAGTGGTGGATGAGGCATACTATGAGTATGTGCAGGACTCCAGATACCCTGATACGATGAGATATTTCAGGGATGGCAGGGATATACTGATCCTGAGGACATTCTCAAAGATCTATGGTCTTGCTGGACTCAGGATAGGCTACGGGATAGGCAAGAGGGAAATCTTAGAGGAGATGAACAAGATAAGAGAACCCTTTAATACGAATTCCCTCGCACAGGCGGCTGCACTCATGGCACTGGATGATCAGGAACACGTCAGGAGGTCTATTGAGATAAACGAACAGGGGAAGGAGTATCTATACAGAGAGTTCAATCGCCTGGGGCTGAAGTATTTACCCACAGAGGCGAACTTTATCTTTGTGGTCCTTGATGGCATAGATGCTCAGGACCTATACAGGACTTTATTAAGGGATGGGATAATTGTGAGACCCATGGGTGAGAGGTATCTCAGGATTACTATAGGTCTTCCTGAGGAAAACAGGGCCCTTGTTGAGGCCCTCGAGAGACACCTGGGATAGAGGAGGTACAGGAATGGACATTATCGTTTTAAAGCCCACAGCAACAGAAACTGACATTGAACAGATAGTAGAGAGGTTGAAGAAGAAGGGTCTTAAGGCCCATATATCAAAGGGAACAGAGAGAACGATTATTGGAGTTATTGGGGATACCTCGAGGGTTTCTGAAGATGAAGAAAATGCGATCAGGGCCATAGAGGCTGTTGAGAGTGTGATGAGGATTATAAAACCCTACAAACTGGCGAGCAGGGAGTTCAAGAGAGAGCCGACGATAATTAATATCAGAGGGAAAAAGATAGGATCAGAGCGGGTACATGTGATTGCAGGTCCCTGTGCGGTTGAGAACAGGGAACTGATGCTTCAGGTGGCAGATGCTGTAAAGGAGGCGGGTGCTTCTTTCCTGAGAGGCGGGGCCTTTAAGCCCAGGACCTCTCCCTACTCCTTCCAGGGGCTTGGTGAAGGGGGGCTGAAGATACTGGCGGAGGCGAGAGAGAGGACAGGGCTGCCAATTGTTACTGAGTTAATGGATCCAAGGGACCTTGAGATAGTACTCCAGTACACAGATGTGATACAGATCGGTGCAAGGAATATGCAGAACTTCCGACTTCTTATGGAGGTGGGGCAGGCAGACAAGCCGGTATTGCTGAAGAGGGGACTATCAGCCACCATCAAGGAATGGCTGATGGCAGCGGAGTACATAATGTCAAAGGGTAACCATCAGGTGATACTCTGTGAAAGGGGGATCAGGACCTTTGAAACCGCCACAAGGAATACCCTGGATCTGAGTGCGGTACCACTGCTGAAACAACTCACCCATCTGCCTGTAGTGGTAGACCCAAGCCACGGTGTGGGCAAATGGGACCTTGTGATCCCGATGGCAAGGGCAGCAGTGGCTGCAGGTGCCGATGGACTCATGGTGGAGGTCCATCCCAGACCTGAGGAGGCACTCTCTGATGGTGAACAGTCCCTCAGGCCTGATGCCTTCAGAAGGCTAATGGAAGAGATAAGGCCGATCGCCGAGGCGATAGGAAGAAGTGTCTGAGCCTGATTTTAAGAGAGTGGGTATCCTGGGGGTGGGTCTCATAGGAGGTTCCCTCGGAGGTGCACTCAAGGGACTCTATAGAGACAGGATAGAGGTAAGGGGGTATGGAAGGAGTGAAGAGAACCTGAGGGAGGCCCTGAAGAAGGGTCTCATCGATTTCTACAGTTTGGATCCCGATGACATTGCCAGAGGGGCAGACCTCCTTGTACTTGCCACTCCTGTGAGTGGATTTGAGACCCTTGTAACCCGTCTGAGGAGAGTTCTTTCCAGCGGATCTGTGGTTATAGATGTGGGAAGTGTCAAGGGAGAACTGGTCCATACAATAGAGTCACTGTTGCCAGAGGGTGTTGGGTTTGTTGGATGTCATCCGATAGCAGGTTCGGAGAAGTCAGGTGCTGTCAATGCTGATCCGGGGCTGTTTAGAGATGCCCTCTGTGTGATTACCCCGACAGAAAAGACATCTCAGGAGGTCCTGTCGAGGGTGAGAATGCTCTGGGAGGTCCTGGGATGCAGGGTTGTACAGATGAGTCCTGAAGAACACGACAGGGTCTTTGGACTCATCAGCCATCTGCCTCATGTACTCTCCTATGCCCTTGTCAAGACAGTAGGGGATCTGGACTCAGATGCCCTCAGGTTTTCCGGCAGGGGTTTCAGGGACACAACCAGGATTGCCAAGAGTCCACCAGGGCTGTGGGTGGATATCTGTCTATATAATAGAGATAATCTCCTCCTTTTCATAGACAGACTCATCGATGAATTAAAGGAGATCGGTATTGTTCTGAGAGGCAGGGACAGGAACAAACTGCTCGAGATTTTTACAAGGGCAAGGTCTCTCAGACAGGGGTTGGGAGATGACTGTTGATCTGAAATTGAAGGGCCCCCTTAGGGGGGATATTGAGGTCCCACCAGATAAGTCCATTTCTCACAGGGCTGCACTCTTTGGCTCAATAGCCGAAGGACAGAGTATTATTGATAATTACCTGATGGCAAGAGACCCTCTGGCTACTCTTAAGGCATTGAGGTCTCTCGGAGTAAATATTGGTGTTGAGGGGAAAAGGGTGACGATTGAGGGCGTTGGACTTCAGGGGTTGAAAGAGCCTGAAGATGTAATAAACTGTGAAAACTCTGGTACCACCATGAGACTCCTGTCAGGATTGCTTGCTGCACAGCCCTTCTTTTCGGTCTTGACCGGTGATCACTCCCTCAGGAAGAGACCGATGGACAGGGTGATCATCCCACTCAGGATGATGGGGGCCAGTTTATATGCAAGGAGAGGAGATTCTCTTCCGCCAGTAGCAATAAAGGGTGGGGCCCTTAAAGGGATAAGTTATATCTGTCCACAGGCATCCGCACAGGTGAAGACTGCAATAATCCTGGCAGGTCTGTATGCCCAGGGTGAGACCACCGTGGTGGAGCCCTACAGATCCAGAGACCATACAGAAAAGATGTTACAGGCCATGGGGGCCGACCTCCGGGTGGAAGGGACTGCAGTGAGGGTCAGATCCGTAAAGAAACTCGACCCGATTGAGATGATCGTCCCAGGGGATTTCTCCTCAGCAGCCTTTTTTGTTGTGGCAGCCCTTGTGGTGCCGGGCTCTGATGTGATGATAAGGAGTGTCGGGGTAAACCCCACCCGTACGGGTCTTCTCGACATCCTGGTGAGGATGGGAGGTGAGGTGGACCTGATGAACATCCGGGAAGCCGGAGGTGAACCCGTGGCTGACATCCATGTTAAGTATAGAGGTCCGTTAAGGGCTACGGAGATAACCCCAGAAGAGGTCCCGAAGTGTATTGATGAATTTCCGATACTGACTGTTGCGGCCACACAGGCCGAGGGTGTCACTTCTGTGAGGGGGGCCCAGGAGTTGAGGGTGAAGGAATCAGACAGGATCGCCACTATGGTCGCTGAATTGAGGAAGATGGGTGTAGAGGTGGAGGAGTATTCAGATGGTTTGAGTATAAAGGGGCCGGCAAGGCTGAGAGGTGGAGCCTTGAAGACCTATAATGACCACAGAGTGGCGATGGCCCTTGCAATTGCCTCCTTGCTTACGGATGAAGGGGTAAGGCTTGAGGAGACCTCTTCTGTGGAGGTCTCCTTTCCGGGATTCTTTGATCTCCTCAACAGTCTCTGTCTCAAAAACTGACGCTCTGCCTCTGAAGAAGCATTTCACCCAAGAAACTGCCGGGTTTAATTTCTGCATTATCGATCAATTCAGCACCTTCAAGCCCATAGGGTTTCACACAGGATGCACAGACATAAAACCTAACACCGAACTCCTGCAGTGTTTTCAGGAGGTCCTTGATAGGAGAGAAACCATCCTTCTTCTGCCATGTTATTGTTTCTGCAAACCCCTTCTTTGCAAGCATTACGCCTTCATTGATGAGAAAGAAGTCAAGTTCAATATCAAAGGCCTTCATGTTTGTGGCCAGTTGTAGCGCCGATGCAGCCACATCAGGCCTGTCAAAGGAGTGGTTCAGAATGAATACAAAACTCTTCTCAGACATCTTACACCTCCTTTTAATTTTTTGTTTAGAATATTATAAACCATTGTCCTTTTTTGGGGTCTCTTAAGTATCTGCACCCCAAGATTGCCAATCACTATGGCGGTCTTTGTGCCGAGACTGTCTCAATTGAAATTAGGGTGGTCCATATCTGTCCCAAATAGGTATAACAGGCAGGCGGCATACCGCCTTCGTTCCTCTGTCACAGATTATTTAGGGTGGTCATTTATTAAAAATCTTGCACGGTCAGGTCTGTCTGTCTGGATATAGGTTATACCAGAGTCTATCGCCCTTTTGAGTTCATCGTACCTGTTGACTGTGTAACTGGAGGTCCTTATCCTTTCTGAGATGAGCCTTTTAAGCAGGGTGGGGGTGAACTGTTCGGGATGGTCTGCACTGATGATGATTCTATCTCTATCATCGGCATTTATTAATGATCGAATATTTCGATATTTTAACATTGGAAACTCGTAGGCTATTAAAAGCCCCGGAAAGTTTTCTCTCAGAGGTTTGAGCATTTCAGGAGAAAAACTGGACACAATCACCCTATCCTGTAGTCCATATCTCTGTATGAGTTCTCCAACTCTGTAGGGGAGATCCTCACCTCCATCTGGTTTTAACTCAAGCCACAGAATGGTATCATCTGCTAACTCCTCTATCAATCTTTCAAGCAGGAGCGGAGATTCAGATGAATAGATGTAAGGCTTTAGAGGGTCTTTTAGACGTAGCCTTAACAACTCAGATGATTCCATTTGACTCACAGGCTTATCAATACCTGTCAGTCTTGAGAGGTTATCGTCATGCAGGACAAAGACCCTGCCATCCCTGCTCAGCCGGAGGTCACATTCTAAGCCATCAGCACCCATAAGAAGGGCGTACTTAAATGCAGAGAGAGAATTTTCTGGATAGGGTGATAAACCACCCCTATGAGCAATGATAAATGGCCTCGTGACCTCCACGGGAGATTCATCAAAATAGAAAGGCCTTAGATAGTGAGGCCTCTCCAGATAGGGCAGGGGGATATCTATCTCAGACCAGAGTTTGAGAAGTTTTTCACGAGAGATGTCCTCATTCAATTTTAGAATGTTTCTCGTTAATCTGAGGTAGAGATGACGCGGTAACATCTCAAATCCAGTAACAATAAAGAGTCTGTCAAGGTTTCTCTTTCTCCATTTCTTTGGTTTCAGGTCTCTATCTGGTTTTGGTAGAGTATTCCATAATTTTGAAAGACCCACAGTCATGGAATGCCACCAGTCATTTCCTGCTTCCAGTCCATTCATGAGGTCATCTATATCTCTGAATATCTCATCAGGCCTGTATGCCTCTTCACCTGCTCCGATTATCTCTCTGTAACTCTTGAGTGCTGTCCAGAGGGAGTTTAGCCGGTGAGACACCTCTTCTCTGTATCTTAGAAGACTGTACTCATCAGGCATCTGTGCCTTTTGAAGATGATAGCCACTGAGAACCATATAGGCACCAATATCTCTGCTTATGCTCTGATCTTGTGAAAGAGGGTCAAAGTTTTTTGAGAATCTGATCAGTTTTGTACCTCCTCTAAGCCTGACCAGTATCATTCCAAACTCATCATTTAGAAGGTGGAGGGTGAAGGGCTCTTTTATCCCGATCTGATAGGCCTTATTAAATTTGTAAAGTTCCAAGGGCAAAGGGGTGCCATTCATAATTGTCCAGACAATTCCCTGAAGATCGTTATGATTCAGGGGGGTGTTATCAATCGTCCCTTTCCTTATTCCCCTTCCGACAATCCCACAGACAACCCTTCCATAAGCATCAACACCCCTTTTTCTAAACTCTTCAGGATCAAGTTCAGTCATCCTCCTGTGGTCTCCCACGATGATTAACGTCCCATTTTCAAAGAATCCACTTTCTTTTAATTTCTGATAAAAGGAATAAATGGTTCGGTCAACGTAATTCAGAAGATTGGTTAAAGGATCGTTACTTGTTCTGTAGGTATCATCAGGCAGGAGCCAGGGAGGATGGAGACTCACAGTTAATAGTACCATAAAGAACGGACCATTCTCCCCTTTAATCATCTGTAATGCCCTTGAATATAGGACACGGTCCTCTGGACAGTTAAAGGTGTACTTAGGGAATCCTTGAAAGTACCCCGACTCAGCCCCTTCTATATAATCAAAACCCAGGGCCTCCAACCATTTTTTGGTGTTCTGGAATTCTAAGAGAGAGTTTGACAAAAATATGGTTTTATATCCCTTCTGTTTTGCCCTTAAGATCAGATTCCTTCCTCGCAGATATTCAGGAGGAAACCTCTTCATCATGTCGTCTTCAAGCAGGGCGGTGGGCAGTTGTTCCACACCGAGCAGTAAGGAGGCCAGGGCCTCGGAGGTGGAACTGCCATTAGATACAACATTTTTGAGTGTCAGCCCCTCACTGATGATCCTGTCGATATGAGGAAGTCTGTTATAGATTCCTCCACTCCTCAGAGAGTCGACCTGAGAGAGGGACTCTGCAATCAGAAGTATCAGATTGGGTGGTCTTATTGTCGAACTGTTTCTTCTGGACAGTAAAAAGGTCTTCCCGTTCAATAGACCTTCTGTGGCAATAAATAAATGGGGTAACTGCCTTCTTACCTCTTCATAAGTCTCGTAATTAACACCCCTTTTATAGGTCATCTGTTGGTTTACCCTTAAGAGGTTACCTGTGATATAAAGAAAAAAGAGATCTGGCCCTCCTCGAGAAGTTATCTCTGCCCATGGTAATGCCATCAGGGCGAGGAGAGGTAAAACCATGGCAGTTTTGTATTTATAAATCGTGAATCTGATACCTCTAATCAATATAAGAATAATCAATAAACTCAGTAACATGAGGATCTTACCCATAGATACAAAGGAGAATATGGCCTGGGGTTCATCCCAGAATCTGATGAGATTGATAATGGTCAGCCTTCTGTAAAGACTCTTGAATACCTCGACATCTATGAGATAAAAGGTCAGAAACAGGCTAACCAGAAGGGGTAGAAGATATCTCAGCCTTTTCAAGAAGAAGTAAAATAGTATAAGAAGCGCAAACATCCCCATGTCTTCAATCAGTACTGTTAAGACGACTCTGTGCGGTTCATAACCCCTTTCAGCAAATAACGGGATATGAATAATGAAGAAGACGAGTTTATATATAAAAATAGCCAGAAAGGCGAGAATAGCCCATAGCGGGATTTCGATCCTTTTTGCTCTATCCATCCAGCCTATCATCTATAAAAGATAATGCTTATGTCAAGGTCCTCATTTGCCAAATAGATGGAATTCCCCGTGGTCTTGCCACGGGGTAGTTGATTAGGTGGCGTGGGTTGCCTCAAAACTGAATTTAATGCGAGGGGTGATTGACCAATTTGCACATAAAATAATAAAATTTAATGGCTATGAAGAGGATACCTATAACTGAAGAAGGCTTGAAGAAACTGAAGGAGGAATTGGATTACCTCCTCAGGGTTGAAAGGCCCAGGAATATAAAGGAGATAGAGGAGGCAAGGGCCCATGGTGACCTCAGCGAGAATGCAGAGTACGAGGCTGCTAAGGAGAGACAGGCCTTTATAGAGGCAAGGATAAGAGAACTTCAAGACAAGATCAGTCGAGCAGAGGTGATAGACACCTCAAGGGCTGATACCTCAAAGGTTATATTCGGCGCTAAAGTGAGGGTTTACGACCTATTGGAGGATACCGAGAAGGTCTTTAAACTGGTAGGTCCTGATGAGGCTGATGTTAGTAACGGAAGGATTTCTGTAACCTCCCCGGTAGGGCGAGCCCTTATTGGTAAGAGGGTGGGAGACGAAGTTATAGTGAAGGCACCGGGCCGGACCATCCAGTACGAGGTATTAGAGATCAGTTTTGACTAAGTGTTTCAAGGCAGAGGTCATCTCTAAGGAGATCCTTTCAGATAGACATTTTTTACTGAGACTCTTTATCCCTGCTGACTCCCTGAGGCCCAGAGCCGGTCAATTCTATCTCATTCGGACAGGTACATCCTATGATCCCCTTTTAAGACGGCCTTTCAGTGTGTTCAACTGGGATAACAATTACATGGAGTTCCTCATCATGAAGAAAGGCAGGGGTACAGAGCAACTCCTTCAGGTCTCAAAGGGGATGTTTGTTGATGTTATCGGCCCTCTCGGGAGGGGCTTTCCCCTACCTGAAAGGGGCCAACAACCTGTACTGGTGGGAGGTGGCATAGGGATAGCACCCCTTTATTTACTTGCACGCGAAATAGATACACAGAAGATAATGCTATATGGTGGAAAGAGCAGGGATGAATTGATAGCCATGGAATATATCAAAATGATAGGCGATACAGAATTGAGGATCTTTACTGAGGATGGCTCAGAGGGGATTAAGGGTACGGTACTGGATGGGCTGAGGGAAGTTTTGACAGATGTGGAAAGTCCTGTGGTCTATATCTGTGGGCCCGGACAGATGATAGAGACATTGAAAGGACTGGAAGACCTTCGAACAGATGAGGTGTATGTAAGTGTTGAAGAGAGGATGGCCTGCGGGATTGGTGTATGCCTGGGTTGTGCCTACCCAACAAGAGAGGGTATGAAGAGGGTCTGTATTGAGGGCCCTGTCTTTAAACTATCTGAGTTATGAACCTCTCGGTCAAGATAGGTACCATTGTTATGAAGAACCCTGTAATGACGGCCTCAGGGACCTTCGGATATGGTCCTGAGATGGCTGAGTTCATCGACTTAAATGCACTGGGTGCTATAGTAGTAAAAGGCATATCTGTCAGGCCAAAGCAGGGTAATCCTCCTCCGCGGATATGGGAGACTCCCTGCGGGATGTTAAACTCTATTGGTCTGCAGAATGTAGGGTTGAAGGCCTTTTTGAGAGACAAACTTCCATTTCTCAGGAAATACAACATTCCTGTGATAGTGAACATTCTGGGAGGCAGCACCGAGGAGTACTGTAATCTCGCTGAGGCCCTGGACGGGCAGGTGCATGGGATAGAGATGAACCTGTCCTGCCCGAATGTGAAGAGTGGTGGCATCATGTTCTCTTCAGACAGGGCGCTCTTTACCGAGGTTATAAGAGAGGTGAGGAAGAGGGTGAAAAGGTCTACTCTTATTGTGAAACTGTCGCCACAGGCCCCTGTAAGGGATTTCTCTATTATTGCAGAGGCTGAGGGCGCTGATGCCCTGAGCCTTATAAATACCATCCCTGCACTCGCAATAGATATAGAGACGAGGAGGCCCAGACTTGCTAAGGGAATAGGTGGGCTGTCAGGACCTGCCATAAAGCCTGTTGCAGTAAGAATGGTCTGGGAGGCCTATAGATCTGTTACAGTCCCGATTATAGGTATGGGCGGCATAATGACTGGAGAAGACGCGATAGAGTTCATTCTTGCAGGGGCAACTGCGGTCGCTGTAGGTACCGCAAACTTTATCTGGCCTGATGCCACCATGAGGGTGCTGAAGGGTATAAGAGACTATATGCAGAGCCATGGTATTGAGGATATAAATTCTATTGTAGGAGGCATCCTATGGGAAGGGTGATCACTCTTGTTACAGACTTTGGTCTGAAAGACCCCTTTGTGGGTCAGATGAAGGGGGTGATCAAGGGGATCAATCCGGAGGTTGAGATAATAGATATCACCCACGATATATCACCACACAGTATCAAAGAGGCTGCCATAGTGGTGGGCCTCAGTTATGAGTACTTTCCACCAAGGAGCATCCACTTAGTCGTGGTTGACCCTGGTGTTGGTTCAGAAAGGCGGCCCATCCTTGTGACCACAGAGAGACATTACTTTATTGGTCCAGACAATGGGGTGTTTTCGATGGTTTATCAAAAGGAAAGGGATACCTTTCAGGTTCGCCATATTACTGCAGAACACTACTTCCTGAAGAAGGAATCTCCAACATTTCAGGGCAGAGACCTCTTTGCCCCTGTGGCGGCCTGGCTGTCAAAGGGGATCCCCACCATGAACTTTGGAGAGGTTATAAGTGATTTTGTGAGGATCCCCATCCCTGAGCCCACAAGGCCGGCACCATCCGCAATAGAGGGGGAAGTGATCCATATAGATAGGTTCGGTAATGCCCTAACAAATATAACTGAAGAGATGCTCAGGCCGTACATAAAGGAGGGTAGACTATACAAGATCGTTTTCAAGGGTAGAGAGGTGCCCCTCAGGAGATACTATGCAGAGGCTGACGACAAGGGCCTCTATTCAGTTTTTGACAGTTTTGGCCTCTTAGAACTCTATGTCTACAGGGACAATGCCTCTAAAATCTTCGATATAAAGGTGGGAGACATTGTAGGAGTTTTGATCAAATGATTAGACGATGGAGTCTCTATCCACAGGGCCGAGGGCAACAACAGCAAGTCTCTTATCTGAAAAGAGCATCTCTGCCAGTTCCTGGATTTCATTCAGGGTTACAGCCTCTATAGCCTCTGCAATCTCCTTTGGTGAGTAGTATCTACCGTAGTATATCTCCTGGCGTGCTATGTTGGACATCCGTCCTGTAGAGGACTCAAGACTCAGAAAAAGACTTCCCTTCAGTTGCTGTTTTGCCCTCTGCAGTTCATCTTCAGTTAAGTTGTCTGTAAGGTGAAAGACCTCCTGTCTAATACATTCCAGCGCCTTCTGCAGTTTTTCCGGAGACGTGCCAAGGTAGATGCAGAAGACACCTGAATCGTGATATGAAGAGGCAAAGGAGTAGACTGTATAGGCGAGCCCCTGTTCTTCTCTAACCTTCTGAAACAGACGGGAACTCACGCCACCACCCACTACCGTATTAAGCAAGAGCATGGCATACCGATATGGACTCTGCTGGTGGATACCCTCAACCCCCACACATAGGTGAACCTCAGCAAGATCCCTCTCAAATACTGCGGTTTCGTATCTGAACAGTGGTTTATGTTGAGGCTTACGGACACTGTTAGCGTCAATGTGGCCGAGCGTCTGCTGGAGTCTGTCAAGCAGGGGGCTGTCGTCCACTCTTCCAGAACAGGATACCACTATCTCTCCAGCCCTGTAATAGGTCTTGATATAGTTGAGAAGATCCTGTCTCTGGAATCTGCCCACCGTGTCAATCCTTCCGAGTATCCTCTGTCCGAGACCCTCCTTCCCCCAGACCACCTCACTAAAGAGGTCATGAATCAGTTCATCAGGGGCATCTTCAGAGAGTTTAATTTCTTCCATGATAACCATCTTCTCTTTTTCTATCTCGTCATCGGGAAGCGTTGAGTTTACAAATATATCAGTCAAAAGATCAACAGCCTTTGGCAGATATTCATCAAGGACCTTTACATAAAATGTGGTGGTCTCCTTGGAGGTAAAGGCATTCAGATCACCTCCGAGGGAGTCAATCTCATAGGCGATCTGTTTCTGTGAACGGGATTTTGTCCCTTTAAAGAACATATGTTCAATGAAGTGGGAGATACCATTGAGGTGGTCAGGCTCGTATCGGGAGCCTGTCTTTACCCAGATACCTACACAAACAGAGAGTAACTCTCTGTTTTCTTCAATAAGGACGGGTATACCATTCTGGAGATAGAACTTTCGGTACAGATTATCTCACCCTTGTCCTGTGTTTGTCCCTGGTCTTTTCGTGTAGTGCTTCTCTTCTGCTGAGTCGGGGCCTGCCCAGTTCATCAAGGTCTATCACTTTTACCAACACCTCTTCTCCCACCTTCAGGATATCTGAGACCTTACTTATTCTTCTGTCAGAGATCTGAGAGATATGCAGGAGTCCCTCAACGCCTGGCTGTATCTCCACAAAGGCCCCAAAGTCAACAATTCTTTTAACCTTACCGAGATATATCTGACCTACCTCTACCTCTCTCGTAATGCCCTCTATTATCTCCCTCGCCTTTTTAGCCGCCTCTTCGTTGTTTGAAATAATGTGTACCAGACCCGAATCCTCTATTTCTATCTTCACCCCCGTCTGTTCTATAATGCTTCTTATAACCTTGCCCCCCACTCCTATTACATCCCTTATCTTTTCTGGTTTGATCTGCATAGTAAATATCCTTGGGGCATAGGGAGAGAGTTGTTTCCTTGGTGCAGGCAGTGTCTCCTTCATTTTCTGCAGAATAAAGAGCCTTGCCTGCCTTGCCTGTTCCAGGGCCCTCTGCATAATTTCACTGGTTATGCCTGCTATCTTGACATCCATCTGAAAGGCGGTTATACCTTTACTGGTACCTGCCACCTTGAAATCCATATCCCCTAAATGGTCTTCCATTCCAAGGATATCTGTTAGGACCACGGTCCTGTCACCCTCCTTTACCAGTCCCATCGCCACCCCTGCCACATGTGTATCAATAGGTACACCTGCATCCATAAGGGCGAGAGAGGCACCACATACCGTGGCCATTGAAGAGGACCCATTCGATTCAAGTATATCAGAGACCACCCTTATGGTATAGGGAAACCTCTCCTTGGGTGGAATGAGAGGCATCAAGGCCCTCTCTGCAAGTGCACCGTGGCCAATCTCTCTTCTTCCGGGTGCCCCGAGCCTCTTTACCTCTCCTACACTGAATGGTGGAAAGTTATAATGTAGCATAAAGGCCTTGAATGATTCTCCCTCAAGGGAATCTATTTTTTGTTCATCCTCAGAGGTGCCGAGAGTGGTAGCCACAAGGGCCTGTGTCTCACCCCTCACAAAGAGGGCAGAACCGTGCACTCTTGGCAGAAATCCTACCCTGCAATAGATGGGTCTTATTTCATCAGGTTTCCTGCCATCAACTCTTATCCCCTCCTCCAAGATCATCCTCCTCATAGTCTCCTTTTCTAAATCCTCAAAGGCATCTTTCACCTTCTTCTGTAGTTCTTCATCCTCATGTGCGAGGGCAGTGAGGGTCTCTTCAAGAAGCCCCTGCAGGGCCTTCTGACGCTGGAGTTTGCCCTGGACCATCAGTGTGTCCCTTAGCCTCTCACCAAGGTACTCTCTAACCCTCTCTTTCAGTTGAGGGTCCTTCTCTGGTTGGGCAAACACCCTCTTGGGTTTGCCCCCTAATTGTCTGAGTTCTTTCTGTATCTCATTGATCTTCTTTATATGCTCGTGAGCAAACTCAAGGGCCCGTATGACTGTTTCTTCTGAGACCTCCCTTGCCCCTCCCTCTACCATAACCACTGCATCATCAGTGCCTGCTACAACAAAGTTGAGTTCTGACCTTTCTGTCTCTTCGGTATCAGGCATGATGATGAACTCGCCATCCAGTAGGCCAACCCTTACTGCAGACACAGGCCCGTCAAAGGGTATATCGGATAACATAAGGGCTGCTGACATGCCTATTATGCCCAGTATATCAGAGGCGTTCTCATCACCATAGGAGAGTACAGATACTATACCCTGAGTCTCACACCTGTAACCTTCAGGGAAAAGGGGTCTGATAGGTCTGTCTATGAGACGGGATACGAGAACCTCTCTTTCAGAAGGTTTTCCCTCCCTCTTTATGAACCCACCTGGTATCTTACCAGCGGCATACGCCTTCTCCTGATAATCGATCGTGAGAGGGAAAAAGTCGAGGTCCTCTTTTGGCTCCTCTTCTGACACTACAGTGGCAAGTACAATGGTATCACCGAACCTCACAACCACAGCGCCATCAGACTGCTTTGCCAGTTCTCCTGTTTCTAACTGGAGTATCTTATCCCTGACCTTACACTCAACAACTACAGGCCCTGAGGCCCGTTCACTCTCTACTGTCTCCATGCTCATTCACCTCTACTTTCTTAGTCCGAGACGCTCGACCAGCCTCTCGTATCTCTGGAAATCTGTCCTCTTGAGATAATTCAAGAGTTTCTTCCTCTGTGCAACCATCTTAAGAAGCCCCCTCCTGGAATGGTGGTCTTTCTTGTGGACCTTGAAATGCTCAGTAAGTTGTCTTATTCTTTCTGTAAGAATAGCAACCTGGACCTCTGGTGACCCCGTATCGTTTTCGTGGGTCTTGAATTCATTAATGATCTGTTGTTTCCTCTCCTTGGACAGTCCCACTTTCCCACTCCTTTCTAATATGGAATTTACCGGAGAGAGAGGAGCCTCCGGCTTTTTTTTATTTTTAAAATCATAACATAGAGGAATCTCTTCTGTAAAGACGGACGGAGCGCGCGTTAGACTCTGAATTACTGGTAAAACTTTAATCAAAACTCTGGAAGGCGGCAGGGGCCACCATAAGTACCGTTTCTAACAGCCTCTGAATAATAACTGATAAGACGTTACAGTACTGAATTGGAGTATCACTTAAGATGGGTTGTTGAGGTATAATGAAGATACCCGATATGGATATGAGGGAAGAGGAAAGGGCAGAGGCGCGAAGACGGAAGATCCTTGCTGTAAGGGGTACAAAAGAAGGGCTCCGATTCATTATTAACTGCCTCCGAGACCATCACTGGAGGGTCAGAAAGACTGCCCTTGAAAGCCTCCTTGAATCCTACTCTCCAGAACTCTATATCCGTGATCTGATTGATATGCTCTATGAACAGGACAATGCAGGGGCCAGAAATGCAGCAATAGAGGCCCTGGTTTCAGTTGGTAAAAAGGCGATTCCGTATCTAAAAAGGGCCTTCAATACAACAGACCATGATGTGAAAAAGTTCATCGTTGATATCCTCGGAACAATAGGTGACCCTGAAGCGATACCGATTCTCCTGCAGGCAGCAGAGGATGAGGATGACAATGTGAGGGCCTCGGCTATAGAGTATCTCGGGAGGATGAAAGAGGATTCGGTGATAGAGGCCCTGATCAAAAAGGTGAAGACAGGTGATACCTGGATTGCGTATCCAGCCATAGAGGCCCTGGGTAGACTCCAGGACCCAAGGGCAGTACCGGTACTGCTTGAGGCACTTTCAGACAGGAGTCTTTCTGAGCCCGTGATAAGGGCACTCTCGATGATAGGGGTTCCTGAAAGCCTTGAAGATATTGTGCCGTATATGAAGGACAGAAGGCGGTCCATCCAGCAGGAGGTGATCAAGGCTATAGCCAGATTCTATGATAAAGGGGTCTCTATAAAGTACATCCATGATGTAATAACAAGACATCTCGGTGAAGAGGCAACAGAGGTCATTGCAAGACTTGTGGAAGAGAGAGATAAAGAGACAAAGGCAGCAGCAGCACTTGTTCAGGCAATTCTGAAGGACAGGAGGGCTATCAGACATCTACTCGACCTCGCCTCTGAGGATAGGTTCAGAGAGATGGCGATAGACACCCTCCAGTGGATAGCGACGGAATTCCCTGACCGGATACTGCATTATCTGAGGGCTGGATTCCCTGAAACCAGACGGATTGCAGCAGAGGTGATAGCCTCTTTAAAAGACAGGAGGTTTTATGAACCGCTTATGGATGCCCTGAATGATACAGATGGTCATGTTATAGGCATCGCCGCAAGGGGACTCTCCTTTATTGGTGATAGAAAGACAGCAGAGGCGATACAGCCACTTCTTGGACATCCCTACCCGGATGTCCAGGATGCTGCTGTAGATGCCCTCTACAATCTGAGGGATTATCTCGACATGTACAGACTGAAAGACCTCCTGAAGGATGACAATGAGAGGGTGAGGAAGAATGTCGCTCTCCTCATAGGCAGGTGCGGAAGGATCGAGTTTGTGGATCAACTGGCCCTGTTGCTTGCAGACCCCAGCACAGATGTGAGAAAGGCGGCAGTGTCAGCAATAGGCATGCTAAGGGTATCAAAGGCAGAAGAGATTCTCAAGACCGCTCTTACTGATGAGGCAGCAGAGGTGAGGGCCTTTGCGACAGAGAGACTCGCCTCAGCAGGCACTGCCACGGCCCTTGAGGCGATAATGTTCATGACAAAGGACCCTGATCCCTATGTAAGGGCTGCATCAGCAAGGGCACTTGGAAGATTTCCTGACAGACGGGCACTGGATGCCTTGATCGGTCTTCTTCAGGATGACAATGGGTATGTAGTCACACAGGCGATTGAATCCCTCACCAGGACAGGACATCCCAGGGCAAAAGAGGCACTGATAGAACTATTGCAACAGACCGTGCAGAGAGAGATAAAGAGAACGATTATACTCGCCCTGGCATCTTTTGTAGACACAGAGGAGGTAATCAAACCCTTTCTGCTCAGCGAAGATTGGGCCCTCAGGTACGCCGCCGTGAAGGCCCTCAAGGAGATCGGCACTGAGAGCGCAATAAAGACGCTCAGATATGTTAGGGATACAGAGAATGACCCTACAGTACTGGATGCCCTGAAGGAGGCCCTTGGTGATACATGACGGTGATGGTCCTGAACTGTCAGTTGAGATATTTCGACTGTTGAGAGAACTCCTGAGGGATTACTGTGGTATTTATTTTGATGATGATTCCAGAAAAATGCTCCAGAGAAGGTTGAGGGGGAGGTTGAAACTCTACAACCTACAGAGTTTCAGTGACTACTACAGGTTTCTCCTGTTTGATTCACGCAAAAATGATGAACTCGCCGCCCTGATGGATATCCTGACAGTAAATGAGACCTACTTTTTCAGAGAAAGACAACAACTCCGTGCCTTTAACGAAGAGATACTGCCTGAGTTGATGAAAAGAAAGGCCAACTCAAAGAGGATCAGGATCTTCTCGGCAGGCTGTTCAACAGGTGAAGAACCCTATACAATAGCAATCTTAATAAAGGAAAACCCACTTCTGAGGGACTGGAACATAGAGATAATAGGTGGTGACATAAACAGGAGGGTGTTAGAGGTTGCACGAAAGGGTGTATACCGTATGAACTCCTTCAGGGCAACGGAGCCGGTTTATCTCGAGAGGTACTTTACTGAGGTCTCAAAGGAGACCTACCGCATTTCCGATGAAATAAAGGCGATGGTGAGGTTCAGTTATGTGAATCTACTGGATTCCTTCAGACTCAGGTTTTTTACACCAGTAGATGTGATCTTCTGCAGAAATGTTCTCATCTATTTTGACAGTACATCAAAGAAGAGGGCTATAGACAATCTCTATCAAATCCTCGCCCCAGGAGGCTATCTTCTGCTCGGCCATGCCGAGTCTCTCATTAATGTATCTACTGCATTTATAATCAGGCACCTAAAACACGATCTCGTATATCAGAAGCCGGAGGGCAATGGTGGATAAGAAAAGGGTCCTTATTGTAGATGATTCAGCATATGTGAGGCAGGTTCTGAAGGAGATTCTCTCCAGGCACTCAGACATTGAGGTGGTGGCAGTGGCGGTAAATGGAGTGGATGCGATTGACAAGACCCTCAGATACAACCCTGATATAATAACCCTTGACCTTGAGATGCCCGTAATGGATGGTTTTGCCTTTCTCAGATGGCTGATGATGGAGCGTCCCACACCGGTGATTGTCGTCAGTTCACAGTCTGCAGATGATGTTGTTTTTAAGGCCCTGGGCCTTGGGGCGATAGATTTTGTCCTGAAGCCCACAAGGAGGGCCTCGTCGCGACTGAAAGAGGTGGAAGGTGATCTTATAGAAAAGATCAGACAGATAGACAGGGATTCTCTGGTAAGGCTCAAGAGGAACCTTGTCATGGAAGAGGTGGAACCTCCTCAGACCGAGGTGCCGGCAGGTCTGATAGACTCTGTGATAGCAATAGGTGCCTCTACTGGAGGCCCTCAGGCCGTGGAGTACATCCTCAGAAATATTGGCCTTGTGCCGATCCCTATACTCGTGGCGATTCACATGCCCGGTGGTTACACCCGTCTGTATGCAGATAGAGTGAATTCCATGAGCCCTGTAAAGGTGAAGGAGGCCGAACAGGGAGAACCCTTAAGACCCTATACGGCCTATATCTGTCCAGGAGGATATCACCTGGAGATAACAGACAGGGCGGGTGAGTACAGAATCTCTTTGAAAAGACCCAGGTCTGATGACAGGTATGTACCTTCTATAGACAGGCTTCTCTTTTCTGTAGCAGAGCATTTCAAAAATCGTGCGATTGGTGTTATACTAACTGGAATGGGAAGTGATGGGAAAAGGGGGATAATGAAAATTTTTTCAGAAGGGGGTTATACTATAGCAGAGTCTGAGGATTCTGCAGTGGTATACGGTATGCCAAAGGAGGCCAGAGAAACAGGATCTGTGAGGGCCGTACTCTCCCTAAAAAGGATACCTGACGAATTAACTAAAATTATAAGGAGTACATGATGGAAAAGGAATCCCTGTTAATGAAAAAGGCAGAAGAATTTCTCAACATGTTCCGAAAGGGGGAGGAGTTTACCAAGGCACTCCTCAAAGAAAACGAGAGGCTCAGGTACCGGGTGGCACAACTTGAGGAGGCCCTGAGACAGAGTAAGAATGAGGCAAGGATAAGACACTATGAGGAAAAGATAAGGATGTTGGAGGATGAATTGAATTCCCTTAAGGCGAAGTTCAAAGAGGTCGAGGAGGAGAACAAAAACTTTGCCCAGAAATACATAGAAGTGGAGGAGGAAAATAACAACCTTGCGAATCTCTATGTGGCAAGTTACCAACTCCACTCCACTCTGGACTACTCAGAGGTCCTGAAGATCGTGATGGAGATCATTATAAACCTGATAGGGGCAGAGAAGTTTGCAATAATGCTTATAGATGAGAAGACAAACGAGTTGGTTGCAGAGGCGACTGAGGGGATAAATGGAGATATGCCGAGGGTAAAACTGGGTGAAGGTGTGATTGGAAGGGTAGCAAAGGATGGCGAGAGTTACTTTGCTGAGGCAATGTTACACACAGAAAACATCGACTTTCAGAACCCCTTGGTATGCATACCCTTAAAGATAAAGGAGCATGTAATAGGGGTGATAGTCATTTATTCCTTTTTAATCCAGAAGAAGTCATTTTCCCCTGTAGACTATGAACTCTTCAATCTCCTTGCCGGACACGCTGCCACCGCGATCTTTTCCTCCAAACTCTATACACAGTCTGAAAGGAAGTTGACCACTATACAGAGTTTTCTTGACCTGTTAAAGGAAAAACCGAGGAGATGAGGAGGGGATATGCCTAATATTCTTGTGGTGGAAGACTCGCCCACTATGAGACAGTTGATAAGTTTTGCGATGAGGAGACTTCCCAATGCAAATGTTATTGAGGCGACAGATGGTGTCGATGCCCTGAAAAAACTCTCCACATCAAAGGTTGATATTATCCTTGCTGACATCAATATGCCGGTCATGGATGGACTGAAACTGGTGAGTCTGGTGAGAGGGAACCCGGAGTATAAGGAGATCCCGATAATCATAATCACCACCGAGGGTGCTGAAGAGGACAGAAAGAGGGCGCTTCAGATCGGTGCTAACGATTTTCTCGCCAAGCCCGTGCAGACGCAGGAGTTACTGAATATTGTAAAGAAGTACTTAGGTATGAAATAATCGGGACCTTGTCCCTTAAACACAGGGCAAAGTTTTCTCTTTGTCCAGAAAGAAGAGGAGACAATTATGGCACAGGCAAAAGTAGGTGACACAGTGAGGGTACACTATACGGGGTTTTTAGAGGATGGGAGTATCTTTGATTCTTCCCTGGATGGAGAGCCCTTTGAACTTACCCTTGGTGAAGGAACGGTTATCAAGGGATTTGAAGATGCGATAGTGGGTATGAATGAGGGAGAGACAAAGACGGTCTCAATTGCACCAGAGGATGCCTATGGCCCCTACCGGGAGGAACTGGTGATAACACTGCAGAGGTCTGAGATCTCTCTGGGCTTTGAACCTGTAGAGAACATGCCACTTCAACTTCAGTCTCCTGATGGTAAGGTATTCAATGTCTTTGTCAAGTCTGTAACACCAGAGACCATTGAACTCGATGCAAACCATCCGCTGGCCGGGAAGGAGTTGATATTTGAGATAAAACTTGTTGAGATCATCTGAGGTGGTAAAGAACGACAGGTGGATAAGACAGATGGCACTGAAGGGGATGATAGAACCCTTCAGTGAAGAACAGATAAGACATGGGGTCATATCCTTTGGGGTGAGTTCCTATGGATATGACATGAGGATATCCGATGAGTTCAAGATATTCACCAATATCAATGTAACAGTGGTGGACCCCAAGGCATTTGACCCTAAGAGTCTGGTTGACTTCAAGGGAAAGGAGTGTATAATACCTCCCAACTCCTTTGCCCTGGGCAGGTCAGTGGAGTACTTCAGGATACCCAGGGATGTGATGGTGATATGCCTCGGCAAGTCCACCTATGCCAGGTGTGGTATTGTGGTGAATGTAACCCCTCTGGAACCGGAATGGGAAGGCCATGTAACTATTGAGATATCCAACACAACACCACTTCCGGCAAAGATATACGCAAATGAGGGAATAGCCCAGTTGATATTCCTTTCTGCAGAAGAGGTCTGTGAGATCTCCTATAGAGACAAGACAGGCAAGTATCAGGCCCAAAGGGGTATCACTCTCCCCAGGATATGACCCATATACCCATTGAGGATAGGATCATCCTCGCCCTTGATGTGGGTAACAGGCAGGAGGCCCTCAGCATTGTTGACAGGTTCTCCAGTACCATTCATATCTTTAAGGTGGGCCTTGAACTGTATGTCTCTGAGGGACCTCAGGTGGTGAAGGAGATCATCCGCAGAGGCAAGGGGGTATTTCTCGACCTGAAGTTTCACGATATCCCCAACACCGTGGCAAGGGCTGCAATACAGGCTACAAGGCTCGGAGTGCAGATGTTCAATCTACACGCCTGTGGTGGAATGGAGATGATGAAGAGAACGAGAGATGAGGTTGTTGAGATATGTCTGAGGGAGAATCTTCCAAGACCCAAGATGGTGGCTGTCACTGTCCTGACCAGTATCTCTAACAGACAATTCCGGGAAGAACTCGGTTATCAGCATGGCCTTCGCACCCATGTCAGACACCTTGCCACCATGGCAAAAGAGGCAGGGCTTGATGGAGTTGTCGCCTCTGGTGAAGAGGTAAAGATGCTGAGGGATAAACTTGGTCCGGGCTTCATAATCGTCACACCGGGTATAAGACCCGCCTGGATGCCTCCTGATGAGCAAAAGCGGCGGATAACCCCAAAGGATGCGGTGAGGGCTGGTGCTGACTATTTAGTGATAGGCAGGGCTGTACTTGGACAGAAAGACCCAGAGAAGGCCCTTGAGTTAATCAGACTGGAGGTTCTCTCTGCCTGATGCGTACCCCTGTAACCTCCATCAGGGGCATCAGGCCCCTTTATATTGAATTGCCTTTCAAATCACCACTGGCTGTGTTTGAGGGTTTTTACTCAGGAAAGGGTTCTCTCCTCTTAGACAGTGGCAGTGGACCCGAAAAGACCGCCAGGTATTCCTTTGTACTCTTTAATCCCTATATGGAGTTCAAACTGAAGGACGGTTTTGTGGAAGTAACAAGGGAAGGCCGAAGGGAGACCTTTGGTGCTGAAAAGCCCCTCAGGGTACTGCGGGGACTGCTTAGCGAATATGTCCAGAACTCTGACCCACAACTTCCACCCTTTCAGGGAGGCGCTGTGGGACTGCTCAGTTATGACTTTGTCCATTATCTCGAGAGACTTCCAAGGACAGCCGTGGACGACCTGCAGATACCTGATGCCCATTTCTTTTTTTATGACTCACTTATAGGTTTTGACCACAAAACCCAGAGGGCCTGGGCTATTGTCTCTCCCAGGGGCAATAGTACTGAACTGTGCCAGATAGAAAGGAAACTGGAGGATATCTCAAGGCACTACCTTTCATGTAGACAGACAGTCACAGAGTTTCCACGGATTACAGGCAGGGCCTCTGTGGTGAGGGAGATGACAAAGGCCCAGTATATGCAGATTGTAAGGGCGGCCAAGGCATACATAAAGGCAGGGGATATATTTCAGGCCAACCTTTCACAGAGGTTCTGGAGCCCCTTAGATGAAAACCTTGCCTGGCCACTGTATCTGAGACTGAGACTCATCAATCCCTCGCCCTTCTGTTTTTACGCAGATATGGGGGATTACAGGGTGGTTAGTTCTTCTCCAGAAAGGCTTCTCAGGCTGAGGGGGCGCCTCGCTGAAACGCGGCCAATTGCTGGTACAAGGCCGAGGGGCAGGAATCCATCCGAAGACGAGGCGATGACCAGAGAACTGCTTCTTAATGAAAAGGAGAGGGCTGAACATATCATGCTCATAGACCTGGAGAGGAATGACCTTGGCAAGGTCTGCTGTTATGGTACGGTGGAGGTTGACGAGTTTATGGTTACAGAGCGGTACTCCCATGTGATACACATTGTCTCGAACGTCAGGGGGATGCTCAGAGAGGGATATGATGCCTTCAGTCTGATAAGGGCCGCCTTCCCGGGCGGTACAATCACCGGAGTACCAAAGGTGAGGTGTATGGAGATAATTGATGAACTGGAGCCTGTAACAAGGGGGGCCTACACCGGCTCATTCGGCTATATAGGTTTTAATGGAAATATGGACCTGAACATAGTGATCAGGACCTTTGTGATAAAGGAGGGAAGGGCGTTTGTACAGGCCGGTGCAGGAATTGTTGCAGATTCTGACCCTGAAAGAGAGTATTATGAGACACTGAAAAAGGCGGAGGCATTGCTGATAAGCATAACGGGATACTAACGAAAGAGCAACCACCTCCTTTTTACCTTGGCCCTGTCTATGGCATTCCTTATATCACGGAGTATCTTTAATATATCGTCATGCTTCTTATTACTCTCATGGAGGGCCTCTTTCAGGCCTTTGATCTGCATCTCGATGTGCTGAAGAGTGCTCCTAATATCACTGCCATCTTTGAGAGACTCTTCTACACGTTTCATTGTCTCTTTCATCTCCTGAATCAGTAAGGCTATATCCTCCCTTACCTCTTTCCTCTGTGGTGCCGGTTCTGCCCTCTCTCCGGTCTTTATCATTTCTTCTACAGGTGGCCTCTCTTCGGTTATGTCTATCCTGTGTTTCTGGGAGATATGTTTCAGAAGTATCCTGGTTATCTCCTGAAAGGTCTCCTTAACCCCCTCGCCCCTTATTGCCACTGCCTCAAAGTAGGGATATCTCTTCTTATTTAGAGCGCTATTCAGTTCTTCCACCGAGAGGATATCCGGCAGGTCCCTCTTGTTGTACTGCATCACAACCGGTATATCATCGGGGTCTATGTTGTTGGCCAGGAGGTTCTCTCTCATATTGTTCAGACTCTCCAGATTCTCCTGTAGCATCTGTCTCTGTGAGTCAGCAACAAACACAACCGCATCTGCCCCCTTCAGGACCAGTTTCCTGGTGGCGTTGTATCTGACCTGTCCTGGTACCGTGTAGAGTTGAAACCTGATAGAGAAATCCTTGATTTTACCCAGTTCTACTGGCATGAAATCGAAGAAGAGGGTCCTGTCGGCCTCTGTTGCGAGGGATATCAGTTTTCCCCGTTTTTCTGGTTCTATAAGGGAATGGAGATACTGCAGGTTGGTGGTCTTACCACTGAGACCAGGACCGTAGTAGACTATCTTCAAAGTGACCTCTTTGGTCGCATAATTAAAAAGAGCCATCTTCTATCTACAGGACTCCTTTGATTGATCGATTCCGATTGCGTAAACCCCGTTTCTTGTCCGATATTTTACTTTATACATTGCCTCATCGGCAAGCCTGAGGAGTTCTTCCTTCGATCTGGCGTTCTCTGGAAAGGATGCCACTCCAAAACTGGCTGTTACCCTTATATTGTGGGTTTCTTTCAGAAAGGGTGTATCAGCAATCGCCTTTCTCAGCCTCTCAGCGACCTTAATTGCGTATTTGGGTGAGGTCATCGGAAGCACTATCACAAACTCGTCCCCTCCATATCTGGCCACTATATCCACCGAACGGAGTTTTCTCAAAAGCAACTGTGCCACCTCTGCAAGGACCTTGCTTCCCACCAGGTGACCATATCTGTCATTGATATCCTTGAAGTAGTCTATATCCATAAATATCAGAGATACCGAGGTGTTATACCTTCCCGCCCTCTCGAGTTCTACCTCCAGTGTCCTGTTCAGGTATCTCGTGTTAAAGAGTTTTGTGAGGTCGTCTGTAATGGCCATCTCTTCCAGTTTCTGCCTTAGGAGTGTTACTTCCACAGCAATATTTAACTGCTCTGAAATGGATTCGAGAAACCTGATGTCTTCCTCCCCAAAGATCCCCTTCCTCTTATTGATGAGTTCAAACACACCGATCAGACCCTGTTTCCCCAGTAGAGGAAAACAGATGAGGTTGGTGGTCTTAAAGGCCCTGTGAATCGACTCCTCTTTCTTGAACCTTATATCACTGTTCACGTCCCTTACAAGCACATGGCGTGACTTCTCAGCAACCCAACCAACTATACCTTCTCCTAAAGTAACCTTCGGATGTTCCCGGAGAACAGACTTCTTTGATGAAAGAGTGAGGCTCAGCTGTCCTGTCTCCTCGTCTTTTAAAAACAGCAACCAGTGATCGGCCCCTGTCTCTCTCTTCAGTATCTTCATCAACTCCTTCAGCATATCATTCAGGTCTGTGTATTCCTGTATTAATGCAGTAACTGTGGATATTGTGCCCCTGTATCTTCTTTCATTAACAAGGGCCTCTTTCAACTGCTCATTTTTTTTTATTAAATTCTTAATTTGGCCCAGTCTCATTATAGCCCTCTTCAGTTCAGAACAATCTGTTGAGACCACCTCTGTGAGATTCCCCCTCAGTCTGGTGAGTCTCCTGTCCGAGATAATCACCTTTGGTATCTCATTGAATCTCCTGACTATCCCCTGAAGCAGGTCGTCCTTTATCCCGTCATCATGGATGAGGAGAAACTCTGCAGAGCAGACATCATCCACGTCTGAAGGGCTTCTAAACTGTAGATTGGGTAATTTACACCTTCTCAGGAGATTACCAAGGGTCTCTATATCACTGGTTATTACGGTAATTTCAGGCATTTACACCGCAGCATTTCTTATACTTCTTCCCACTGCCACAGGGACAGGGTGCATTTCTTCCAACCTTTGACAGTTTCTTTACAGGTCTCTGCTGGCCGTCACTACGGTTATAAAGGAGCCTCAGGGGTCTCTTCTGGGTGGCCCTCTCAGCCTCCTCCTCAGAGGTAACCCTTATCCTGAAGAGTCTTGTGAGGACCTCTCTCTTTATCCTCTCCGTCATCTCCGCAAACATCTCAAAGGCCTCTCTCTTATACTCCACAAGCGGATCCTTCTGCCCGTATCCCCTGAGACCGATCCCCTCTCTGAGATGGTCCATCGCAAGGAGATGGTCCTTCCACTGATTGTCAACCACCTGTAAGGTGACCACCTTCTCTAAGTATCTCATCAATTCCTCGCCCACTTCCTCTTCCTTCTTCTGGTAGAAATCCCTCAACTCCCTGAGGATGTCATCTCTCAATGCCTCTCTACCATCCGCATCCAGTCTTTCTGGTCTAACACCGAATATACCGTAGGCCGCCTCAGCAAGTCCCTTCCTGTCCCAGTCTTCCGGGTGACTGTCCTCAGGACAGTATGTAAAAAGGAGGTCATCCACTACATCTTCAAGCATCTCCTCTATACGGTCCTTCAGGTTGTCTGAACCGAGTATCTCCCTCCTGAATGCATATATCTCTGTCCTCTGCTTGTTCATTACATCATCGTATTCAAGGAGGTGCTTTCTTATCTCGAAGTTATGTGCCTCAACCCTCCTCTGGGCGTTCTCTATCGCCTTTGTCACCATCTTGTTTTCTATGGGGGTATCCTCATCCATGCCCAGCTTATTCATGAGGGAGGAGATACGGTCAGAACCGAATATCCTCATCAGGTCGTCTTCTAAGGATAGATAAAACCGTGAAGAACCGGGATCTCCCTGTCTGCCAGCCCTACCACGGAGCTGATTGTCTATCCTCCGGGCCTCGTGTCTCTCTGTGCCTATAATATGTAACCCTCCCACCTCTATCACCTTCTTACGGTCCTCTTCACAGATCTGTCTCGCCTTCTCAAGGGCCTTCCTGTAGTCCTCCTCTGTCGGGTTCTTTATCTCCTTTATAAATTCCTTGGCAAGCATCTCTGGGTTACCACCCAGAAGGATGTCAGTGCCTCGGCCGGCCATGTTTGTGGCTATGGTGACAGCACCTGACCTGCCTGCCTGGGCTATTATCTCTGCCTCCCTCTCATGGTACTTTGCGTTGAGCACAGAGTGTGGTATCCCCTTCCTCTTGAGCATCTTGCTGAGCAGTTCTGACTTCTCAATTGATATGGTGCCCACAAGTACAGGCTGTCCCCTCCTGTGACACTCCTCTATCTCCCTTATAACCGCCCTGAACTTCGCCCTCTCGGTCTTGTATATCATATCAGGGTAGTCCTTCCTGATCATCGGTTTATTTGTGGGTATCACCACCACATCGAGGTTGTATATCTTTGCAAACTCCTCTGCCTCTGTGTCTGCAGTGCCTGTCATTCCAGCCAGTTTCCTGTACATCCGGAAGTAGTTCTGGAATGTGATGGTAGCCAGGGTCTGGTTCTCACTCTCTATCTTCACGCCCTCCTTTGCCTCTATGGCCTGGTGGAGTCCGTCAGACCACCTTCTGCCGGGCATGAGTCTGCCGGTAAACTCATCCACTATTATTACCTGTCCGTTCTTCACCACATAGTCAACATCCTTCTTGAACAGGTGGTGGGCCTTCAGGGCCTGCAGTACATGATGCACCAGGTCGATGTTCACAGGGTCAAAGAGGTTTTCCACACCGAGCAGTTGTTCAACCTTTGCGACACCCTCTTCTGTAAGGATGGCTGTACGGGCCTTCTCGTCCAGGGTAAAATCCACATCCTTTTTCAATCTTGGGATAATCCTGTTTATTTTGTAGTACTTGTCTGTGGAGTCCTCAGAAGGGCCTGAGATTATCAGGGGGGTCCTTGCCTCATCAATCAGAATGCTGTCCACCTCATCCACTATTGCGTAGTTCAATTCCCTCTGGCAGTAGTCATTGATGTCGTACTTCATATTGTCCCTCAGGTAATCAAAGCCGAATTCGTTGTTGGTCCCGTAAGTAACATCAGCCAGGTAGGCCTCCTTTCTGGAGCAGGGTCTCAGCCTGTCATACCTCTTGTCCTCAGACCGAAAAGTGGGGTCATAGAGGAAGGAGGCATCATGCTGGATCACCCCGACAGACAGTCCCAGATGATGATATATCGGGCCCATCCACTGTGCATCCCTCTTTGCCAGATAGTCGTTGACGGTGACCACATGGACCCCTCTACCTTCAAGGGCATTCAGGTATACAGGGAGAGTGGCAACCAAGGTCTTACCCTCACCAGTCTTCATCTCCGCAATCTTACCCTCATGGAGCACCACGCCACCTATCAACTGGACATCAAAGTGTCTCATACCGAGTTTCCTGCGGGATGTCTCTCGAACTACAGCGAATGCCTCAACAAGGAGGTCGTCAAGGGTCTCTCCCCTCTGAAGCCTCTCTCTGAACTCATCTGTCTTTTTCCTGAGATCAGCATCACTGAGGGCCTGAATCTGTGGCTCCAGGGCATTGATCTTATGGACGATGGGCCACAGTCTCTTTAATTCCCTCTCGTTTTTGGTGCCGAAGACCTTCCTTAGCAGTAGATTAACCATACTTTAATATTATAAAAAGAGAGGAGGTTTATTCAATGTGATCAGAGGAGAGACCTGCACCAGAAGGGATGGTATAATGAAATGATATGAATAAAATAACCCTTCTAAAGAGACTTGACCAACTTGTGGGAGGCATAGCAGTAAGGCTTACCTCTCTCTTTATTAAAGATGCGGTTCCACCGGAATGGATAAGAAGAATACTCTTCATCAGACCTGGCGGGATAGGTGATGCTGTGTTACTCGTCCCCTCCCTGAAGTTTCTGAGGAATGTCTTCCCCGGTGCAGAGATAGAGGTCCTTGCCGAGAGGAGAAACTGTGATGTCTTCAGCCTCTGTAAGGAAGTGAACAGGTTACTCAGATATGACAGGCCCTCAGACCTGCTGACTTGCCTGAAGAGAGACTATCAGATTGTGATAGACACGGAGCAGTGGCACAGGCTGTCAGCAGTTGTGGCGGCCCTGACAGGGGCACCTATAAGGGCGGGTTTCGGGACAAACCTGAGGAGAGACCTTTTTAATGTGGCGGTTTCATACAGTCATGATGAGTATGAGGTGTTCAGTTTCTACAATCTGGTAAAAGAGGTGATCAGGATGCTCAATATGGGGATTGCCGAAGATCTGTTACAGTTTGGGACGGACACCCCCTTTCTGGAAGTTGATGAGTCAGCAGTCAGAGATTGGGTGGCAGAAACTGTTAATGATTACGAAAGAAGACATCCCCTTGGTTACTGTGTTATAAGCCCTGGAGCCACTGTGAGAGAGAGACGGTGGGGTGGGCAGAGATACGGAGAAGTGGCGCGGGAGTTGCTGAAAAATGGCTGTGGTGTGATCGTGGTGGGCACGGGGGATGACAGAAGAGATGGACAGACCATAACTGATATGGCAGAGGGAAGCCTTGACCTCACAGGAAGAACCACTCTTCGAGAGGTGGCCTATCTGATCAAAAGGGCAAAACTCTTTATAGGTCCTGACTCAGGGGTGCTCCATATTGCGGTTGGGGTTGGAACTCACACTGTTTCACTTTTCGGGTCGGGTATTGAGGCAAAATGGGCACCAAGGGGCAAAGGGCATGTGGTATTGAATAAAAGACTTCCATGCAGTCCCTGTACCAGATTTGGGTATACGCCCAGGTGCAATATGGGCGTGAGGTGTCTGTCTGAAATAACTGAGGAAGAGGTCATCCACTCTGCATTGAGAGTATTGAATGAATAGCCACACCTGTCAAATAACAATGTTGATATAAGCATTTAAATACCTATATAATCTATTTATGATTGATACCTTTCAGATATTTGAAGAGTTGAAGGAGAGCCTTCCTGAGGATGTCGCCAGAAAACTGGCGAGTATCGTGGGAAAGATCTACAGTGAACTTGCCAATATGGTAACAAGGGAGGACTTTAGTGAACTGAAAAAGGCAGTTCAATCACTTGCCGAGGCCCAGCAGAGGACAGAACAGGAGGTTGCTGAACTGAGAGTAACGGTAAAGGAACTTGCCGAGGCGCAGAAGAGAAGTGAGGAGAGACTGACAAGGTTTGAGAAGGCTGTTGAGGAACTTGCTGAGGCACAGAAGAGGACAGAGGAGGAGATCAGGAAACTCTCTTTGGCTTGTGGGATCACTTCAGTGGAGAATATATTTAGAAGAAAGGTTTTTTCCTTTATACTCACGCTTTCTATGAGACTCCCTTTTGGTGACAAAAGTGAGAGGTGGGTTATTGAAAATAGACAGGACAAATGAAGTCAGAGAATGTAAGGCTTGAAAACACGATCTCAAGGGAAATAAAACTGCCCAACTTTCTAATCGTCGGGGCAGCTAAGAGTGGAACCACCGCTTTATATTACTTTTTAAAGGCTCATCCCGAAATTTACATGAGTCCAGTTAAAGAACCAAAATTTATAACTTCTAACTTTCTGAAATATCCTTTTAATGGACCAGGTGACTATGAGATTGAGAAAAAAATTATAAAAAGATTTGAAGATTACTGTTTATTGTTTAAAAAGGTAACCTTAGAAAAAGCTATAGGAGAGGCAAGTGCAGATAATCTATACTATTACGAAGACTCAATACACTATATAAAGAAGTTTCTTAGAGAGCCAAAAATAATTATCATTCTCCGAAACCCAGTAGAAAGAGCATATTCTGCTTACCTTCATCTTGTAAGAGATGGTAGGGAGAGACTTTCTTTTGAGGAAGCCTTGGAAAGGGAAGAGGAGCGGATGAAAAAAAACTGGGAATTTATATGGTTTTATAAAGATGTAGGATTTTATTATGCTCAAGTTAAGGCATATCTTAACAGTTTTGAAAAAGTGAAGGTTTGTTTGTATGAGGATTTGCAGAATGCCCCGTCTACGCTTTTAAAGGAAATATATACTTTTTTAGAGGTTGATCCCAATTTCGTCCAAGATACATCAGCAAAATATAACATTTCAGGCGTTCCTTTGAGTAGAAGATTCCACAATTTTTTAATAAATTCCAATCCTTTAAAAGAGAAAACAAAATCTCTTTTAAATATATTTTTTACAGAGGAACAGTTAGGAAGAATGGTGGAATTTTTAAAAGTAAAAAATCTTTACAAGCCAAGAATAAAAAAAGAGACACGTGAATATCTTAAAAAACTCTACCGTGAGGATATACTCAAACTTCAGGAATTAATTAATAGAGATCTAAGACATTGGTTAGAGTAGCGAATCCTAAGGTCTCCATAGTTATAGTAAACTGGAACAAGAGGGAGGATGTTCTAAAATTATTAGCCTCTCTTAAAACAATAGAGTATGATAACTATGAAATAATTGTTGTTGACAATGCCTCAACAGATGGTTCTGTTGAGGTAATTCGAAAGAATTTTCCTGAAGTAGCCTTAATTGTAAACAAAGAAAACCTGGGCGGCACCGGTGGATTTAATACAGGGATTAAGTATGCACTTGAGAATACTGATTGTAAATACATATGGTTGCTTGACAATGATGCAGAGGTGGAGAGAAAAACGCTAATAGAACTCGTCAAAGCAATGGAGACGAATCCAGAGATTGGGATCGCTGGCTCAAGAATAATGAGTCCAGACAGAAGAAACTTATTAGTTGAAGCGGGAGGATTCATACACTGGCATTCCGTAACATGGACTCCCCACCTTAGGTATATTAATGAAAATGATTACAGGGGTACAAACATTATAGAGACGGATTATGTTGCGGCCTGTTCTGCCCTTATCAGAGTGGATGCCCTGAAAAAGACAGGATTTATGGATGGAAGGTTTTTTCTTCACTGGGATGATATAGACCTTTGCTTAAGGTTTAAGGAGAATGGATATAGAGTTGTTTCAGTTTTTTCATCCCGTGTATTTCATGGTGTTGAAAAAGGATTCAACCCCCTTATCCTTTATTATGATTTCAGAAATGGACTGTTAATAATGAGTAAAAGGTTAAATGGAATAAAACGCCTCATTTTCATGTTCTTTTTACTTAAATTGAATATGGAATCGATGGTCTTTTTCGTTTTAGAAAAGAAATTCTACAAGGCCAGGCTCCTCATTTATTCCATCCGTGACTTTCTTTTTAATAGATTTTACAAATTAGAACATGGTCCTGTAAAAACCGGACAGGAAAAACAAGAAAACATAAATTCATCTCAATTGAAACACTTTAAAAAAGTTCTAATTTTTCCTGAGGGCACATACGATGAGATCCATAGAGTAATAGAAAAGGTGAGAAAAATCTCAGAGAATGCCCATATTACCCTGATAATCCAGAAAGACAGGAGCCCACTCTTTGACAAAATGCAGGTTGACAGAATTGTCACCTTTGATATCTTCAGAGACTCTAATTTTAAGAAGGCAACCTTATTTTTAAAACTGCTTTTTTCTATGCATGAGATAGGCATAAGTACAAGTAATAAATATAACTCTCCTTTTGTCTACTGTGTTAAAAAACACTTAGTATTCAACTCAGAAACTGATGAATTTGTCTTATCTAAAAATGGTATTTTCAATCTGTGGAAAGTGGTGGCTTCTGTAATATTGGGAGATATTATTGCTCTTATTCTCCTGCCAATCATTTATCTCTTTAGTTTCAGGTATAAAGATGAGATATAACTTTCTCGTGGTTGGTGCTGGTTTTTCAGGAACTGTCATTGCCGAGCGGATTGCCACGCAACTTGACAAAAGGGTCCTGCTTGTTGAAAAAAGAGACCATATTGGAGGCAATGCCTACGACTATTACGATGAGCATGGTATTCTTGTCCATAAATACGGTCCCCATATCTTTCATACCAACTACTACGAGGTATGGCGGTATCTATCACAATTTACAGAGTGGAATGGATATGTACATCGGGTGCTCGCCTATGTGGATGGGAAGAAGGTCCCAATCCCGATCAATCGTGTAACGGTCAATACCCTTCTGGGGAAGAACCTTTCTGAAACTCAGGTAAAAGAGTATTTTGATTCAGTAAAGGTTCAGGTGAATGCAGTGAGAAATGCCCGGGATGTGGTTGTTTCTCAGGTTGGAGAATATTTTTATGAAAAGTTTTACAAAAACTATACTTACAAGCAGTGGGGAGTTTATCCTGAAGAACTCAGGCCTGAGGTGACAAGGCGTATTCCTGTAAGATTCAACGATGACGACCGATACTTCAGTGATAAATACCAGGGACTCCCCAAGAATGGATACACTGAACTTTTTAAAAGGATGCTCAAACACAAAAACATTGAACTCTTGCTTAACACAGATTATAAAGAAGTGGTGGAGGATATCAGTTTTGATAAAATGATATACACAGGCCCCATTGATTATTTTTTTGACTATCAGTTCGGGAAACTCCCTTACAGGAGTCTCTCCTTTCAGTTTGAAACCCATGATATTGAGTATTTTCAGGAGGTTGCCGTTGTGAATTATCCTAACGACTTTGAGTTTACGAGGATTACCGAGTTCAAACATATGACTCTACAGAGACATCCCAAGACAACCATTGCAAAGGAGTATCCATTGGTGGATGGAGAACCCTACTATCCAATGCCTGCGGAAGATGCCCTGGAGGTTTATAAGAAATACCAGAAGAAGGCCGAAAAATTGGACTCTGTCTATTTCATTGGAAGGCTTGCAGAATACAGATACTACAACATGGATCAGGTGGTCAAGCGAGCCCTGGATCTGTTCAGGACACTTGCAAAGGCCTAAGAGTCTCTGTAGTTTACATCTCCAGAGCCGAATACCCCCTGTATAAACCCGATCGCAAACCCGAGGGCAAATCTGCTCATATAGATGTTTTTTTTATTTGGATAGAATGCCCTTGGTAACCATCTTATTCCGTTCAGGAAAAGGAAGATTTTGGCAATAGGGCTGTATTTTGACCTGCTGAAGGAAAGTCCAACTGCCTTTGGTTTTGCTAAAGAATTCACTATAAGGGGAGGATGAAGATATCTTATGTATGGAGCCTTTCTGTATTTGAATCTCCTGAGAAGAAATCTGATGGTGAATTCCACATCTTCCTGACCAATGAAACTACTGTCAAAGCCCTTCAGAGCGATAAGACATGTCCTTCTGTAGGCCACACACCTGTTTGTAAAAAAATGGGGGTCATGATAGGAATATCTACTCTGCAAAAGACAGTAAGATGCCTCACCCCTGGGGAGAACGGCCATCAGTTCCCTGTCGTCCTGGAACGCATCATATACCCTCTTCAAGAAGTCTCTCTGGAGGATTACCGTATCGTCATCCAGGAAGACAACAACTTCTCCAGATGCATGTGAAAGGCCAAAGTTCCTCATGTAACCCATTCTGCCCCAGCCCTTTGAAGGTGAGAGGTATTTTATATTGAGAGACGGAAACATCCGGTAAACCTTTCTGCCTTCGGGGGAGCCACCCCTGTCTTCCACAAGGATCACCTCAAACTCCTCTTTATCAAATTCCTGCTCATTGAGGCACCGCAATACTGTTTCAAGAAGATGGACCCTCTTCCAGAAGACGATGATACAACTCACTTTCAATCTGTTTTCTGGAAGATAGGCATCCAGATCCCCTGAGGGAACATCTCTTATCAGTGCTCTAAGGAGTCTTTCTCTTAGACCCTCAGCCATCTGAATGATCCTGCCTCTCCCACCAGAGTACCGATAGCCTTGTTCGCTCACCTGAGAGAAACGAGGAATCAGCCACATAAGCCTTTAATAACTCTAATGCACTCTCATCTGTGCAGAGGCTTCTGGTTTCTATGGTCTTTATATAGAGAAACTGATATCCATCGGCAATGGCATCAATAGCCCTGAAGTCTATCGGGAACCCCTCTGTCTCTGTTATAAGGCAGAAGTAGGCAGGTTTGTGTCTGAACGCCTTTCTGGCCCCTTCAAGCAGTCCACCCCTGAAGAGATGGAGGCTGTTTGAAGCAATAATCAGGTCAAGTTCTTCTCTACTCTCATACTCTTCCCACCTAAGAGGAACTACCTCTATCTCCGCAATGTTTAACTCTCTGATCTTTTTCAGGAGTATCTCTCTCATGCCTCTGGAGGGTTCCAGGGCGGTCACCCTGCACCCGAGGGATGCAAGAGGTATGGCAAGTGTCCCGGTGGCTGCTCCTATGTCAAGGACCCGCCAGCCAACCTCCACCATTGAGGCGAGGTCATGGAGTATGGGCTGATGATAGCCTGAACATGCTGCCCATTGCTCATAATAGGGGGCAAATTGGTCCCAGAAGGAGAGGTCTCTGGGTAGTGTAGTAAGGTTCATATCCGGAAGAGGTCATTATCTCTGATGGAGACCTGCAAGCATGGGGATAATCTGGTCAATCCTTGCATTTATACTCCGAATGTCCTCTTTATATTTCTGCCTCAGGGCATGGATTTGCTCCTTCACTTCCCTTTCTTAGTCCATTGATCTATCATTCTCTCCTTTTTCAGTTCAGATCTTTTGTCTCCTTACGGTATCCATCAAGTTGTTCCTGCAATAGATGAGTTCTTTGCCATCCTCTCTACCGTCTCCTGCATATGATAGCCTCTTCTGTGTATCTTAAACCAAAAAGGTGAGAAAATTCAAATATATTACCCTCAAATTTGATTATTATGAAAAGATATGCCTCCTGGAGGTAAAGAGGTAGAATGTCATTTATTGATGATATTTTTGTGATAGGGTGTCAACGTTGAGTAATAAAGTCAATCGGTAAACCTCTGGTGTGTTACTACAGGGCCTGTTCTCTGAGACTATCACAGCCACCTCAAAACCTGATTTTGTGGGAGTTCCTGCCGCTTATTATAGTCTAATACCAACCCGGTGGAATCTCATTGCCCAAGAGCGATAGATTGAGTTAAAATTGAAATAATTCCAGTGAAAGGAGGGTAATATGAGGATCTTATTAAAAATTGCTATGTTTTTATTGCTTATCACAATACCGTGTAATTCTGGAGGAAAGGAGGTATCCAAAATGGTAGAAAATATCTATTGGCTTGGCCATGACACCTTTAAGGTGGTGGGAAAGGAAGTAGTGCTCTACACTGATCCCTTCCAACTCAGGCGTTCTGATAATGCCGATATCATACTTATAACCCACGAGCATTATGACCATTGTTCTCCCGACGATGTAAAGAAGATTCAGGGGCCTGATACTGTAATTGTTGCCACTGCTGACTGTGCATCAAAACTCACAGGTGATGTCAGAATAGTAAAACCAGGGGATATGATCACTATCAAGGGGGTTGATATCGAGGCAGTGCCTGCCTACAACACAAACAAGAAGTTCCATCCAAAGGACAGGGGTTGGGTTGGATACATATTCACTGTTGATGGAAAGAGGATCTATATTGCCGGAGATACGGACTATATCCCTGAGATGAAGACCTTCAGGGATGTGGATGTGGCTCTGCTGCCAGTAAGTGGCACCTATGTGATGACAGCAGAGGAGGCGGTTCAGGCGGCCCTTGATATCAAGCCAAAGGTGGCGATACCAATGCATTACGGGGCTATAGTGGGTGGTATAGGTGATGCTGAGAAGTTTGCAAATGCCCTGAAGGGAAAGATCGAGGTGGTGATTCTCAAACAGCAGTAAGATGTCGAAGGCAGAAAGGATAAGGGAGGCCCTGCTCAGGGAGTTTCCAGAACCAAGGATTGAATTGAACTTCACGACCCCTCTGGAACTCCTTATAGCCACTATACTTAGTGCACAGAGCACTGACAGAAAGGTGAATGAGATTACCAAGAACCTGTTCAAGAAGTACAGGTCTGCAGAGGATTATGCAAGGGTCTCACCTGAGACCCTTGCCTCCGAGTTAAAAGGGATAAACTATGCAGGACAGAAGGCAAAGAATATCGTGAAGGCATGCAAGGTGCTTGTGGATAAATACGGTGGTGAAGTCCCGAAAACGATGGAAGAACTGGTGGGACTTCCTGGGGTAGGGCGTAAGACCGCCAGTGTGGTCCTCGGCTCGGCCTTTGGTATACCTGCAATTGCAGTGGACACCCATGTCCTCAGGGTATCCAACAGGCTTGGTATAGCGAACTCACAGAAGCCAGAGGAGGTGGAAGAGGCGCTAAAGAGATACTTCAAGCAGGAAGACTGGATAAAAGTGAACCTTGCGATGATACTTCATGGCAGATATATCTGTAAGGCAAAATCCCCTGATTGCAGAAGATGTCTGCTGTATAATGAGTGTCCGTGGGAAGGGAAGAGATGAAGTCTCTCGGACCATTTGAAATAGACCGTATCTACTGTGGTGACTGTGTAGAGATGATGACACAGATGCCTGATGCATCTGTTGATTTAGTTGTTACAGACCCACCTTTTGCAATAGACTTCAGAGCTAAAAGGAGCAATTATAACCGCACTCAGACAAGGGTTCTTGAAGGATACAATGAAATCCCTCAAGATCAGTATTATCAGTTTACCGTCAATTGGATGAATGAAGTCTATCGGATATTAAAAAAAACAGGTTCTATGTATGTCTTTTCTGGCTGGACAAACCTGAGGGATATATTAAATGCTATCGAAGAAGTTGGGTTTGTAACACTTAATCATATTATCTGGAAATACCAGTTTGGTGTTTACACCAAGAGGAGATTTGTCACCAGTCATTACCATATACTCTTTGTGGCAAAGGACGAAAAATCATATAAATTTAACAAAATTGAACACTATCCAGAGGATGTGTGGGTAATAAAACGAGAATACTGGACAGGAAAGATAAAGACCCCTACAAAATTACCAGTAGAACTTGTGAAGAAGATTCTCCTTTACAGTTCTGACCCTGAAGATGTGGTTTTAGACCCTTTCATTGGTTCAGGCACCGTTGCAGTAGTGGCAAAAAGCCTTGGACGGCATTTTATAGGTTTTGAAATCGTCAGAGAATACTATGAGTTTGCCCTTGAAAGACTCAAGGATGTTCAGGTGGAGATGTTTAGTGGGGTTAAGAAATGAACAAAATGATAGAGTGGGATTTTCTTTTAAACTTTACAGAACAAGTCTCTTTCTTAGGTAGAAAACATAAAGAAGTTCCTCCGATTCATCATGTAGAGGTTTTTGAAAGTTTTTTTAATGAGAATGGAGAAATAAAAAAAGATGAACTGAGTAAAAGGGATGGTAAATTTACTCGCCGTGAAATAATAACAAGATACTTACTGGTTAATGTTGTATTAGACCAGGGTCCGGATATCATAGGAGTAAGGAATCTTATTAAAGATGTGACTACAGAATTATATAGACAGGAAATAAGAATATTTCACAGACCACTTGATTTTTTCAAAGAATTAGGAATATCTATTGATGAAATTCTCGCAATACATGAAAAAATTAAAAAATCTCGGGCATCCTTATGGGCAAAACAGAATAAGACCCAGACAACCAAATATAATCTCTTCTTTGCTCAATCTCTAAGAGGAATTATTTCTATTAATCAGGTCTTAGATTATGCTATTCATCGTTGGGGTGTTCCCCTTTGCGTGCCACTTCTGCTTGAGAGAGACCTTGAAAAAGAAAACAAAATTTCAGAAGAGCCTTTGGTGGATTATATTGAGAGTTTTGATTATGCAGAAACAATGGCCAATCAGTTAAAAAATCACGAAAGGTATGGTCTGGGAAGTGCTATTGGTGACAAGGCCTGTCATTTATTTGTAAAGATGTATATAAGCAGATTTAATCTTGTGAGAAAAAACTCACCAGGATGGAATGATCTTTCATATGAACTTCCATTTGACAGTAATGCGGGAAGAGTGCTTTTCAGGACAGGTTTTTTGTTAAATTTAGTCACAAAGGACCATTTAAAACAATGGGAAATAATCCGTGAGGGCACTGGTAAAAGGGGAACAAATTATTTACGCATTACTAACCTTAGAAATAAGACAATAAATATTTTCGACGAACAAAAGGTTAAGTATTACAAAGAGTTTTTCAAGAAGCACTTTGGGAAGAGATTTCAGAAGGTTAAACTCCAACATATTCCAAACATTTTATTGTATCAATTGTTAGAAGACAGAGGTATACACTTCTCTGTTGCAGATTTTGACGATGGATTAATTTATATAGGCACCAAATTTTGTCTGAATCACGATCATCCGAAATGCGACCAATGTCCAGTTAATTCCATATGTATGGGATATAATCAGGATAAATCTCTTATTACAGACTACACAACCTGATAAGGAGGACCAATGAAGATAGTTCTTGCATACTCAGGAGGGCTTGACACATCGGTGGCGATTGCCTGGCTGAAAGAGGCCTATCAGGCAGAGGTGATCGCCTACTGTGCGGACCTCGGACAGGAAGAGGACCTTGAGGCGATCAAACAGAAGGCCCTTGCCACAGGGGCCTCAAAGGTCTATCTGGAAGACCTGAAGGAGGATTTCGTCAGGGACTTTATCTTTCCGATGCTCAGGGCAAATGCGGTTTATGAGGGTTACTACCTCATGGGCACCTCAATCGCAAGACCCCTCATTGCAAAACGGCAGATTGAGATAGCCGAGGCAGAGGGCGCAGATGCAGTTGCCCATGGAGCCACAGGAAAGGGAAACGACCAGGTACGGTTTGAACTCACCTACTATGCCCTGAAGCCGGACATAAAGGTGATAGCCCCCTGGCGGCAGTGGCCATTCCGCTCAAGACAGGCCCTTATTGAGTATGCCCAGAAAAAGGGTATACCCGTGCCTGTAACAAAGGAAAGACCCTACAGCATGGACAGAAATGTCTTTCACATAAGTTATGAAGGAGGTGTGCTTGAGGATCCCTGGGCAGAACCCCCGGAGGACATGTTCACTATGATGGTCCCGCCGGAGAAGGCACCTGATACCCCGAGATATATTGAGATCGAGTATGAGAAAGGGGACCCTGTTGCAGTGGACGGTGAGAGGCTCACGCCCTATCAGTTATTAAAGAGACTGAACGAGATTGGGGGTGCCAATGGTGTGGGAAGAGTGGATATCGTGGAGAACCGCTATGTGGGGATAAAGTCAAGAGGGGTGTACGAGACACCTGGTGGGACAGTCCTCCATATAGCCCATCGTGCTATAGAGTCAATAACACTGGACAGGGAGGTGCTCCACCTGAGGGACTCTCTGATCCCAAGGTATGCAGAGTGTATCTACTATGGATACTGGTTCTCTCCGGAGAGGCAGGCCCTGCAGGCCCTGATTGATGAGACCCAGAGGAATGTCACAGGCACAGTAAGGCTGAAGTTATATAAAGGGAACTGCCTTGTTGTGGGACGTAGATCTCCTTATAGCCTCTACCGTGCTGAACTGGCAACCTTTGAAGAGGAAGAGGTATATAATCAGAAGGATGCAGAGGGATTTATAAGACTGAATGCCCTCAGACTGGTGGTCCAGAGGTCTACACAGGGATAATGGAAGAGGTTGGTTATCTCATCGCCCTTTCGCTCCTCAGAGAAGTAGGACCAGTTACCCAGAGAGCACTTCTGAGGACCTTGGGTTCTGCTGAGTCTGTGTTCAGGGCCTCAATGAAGGAACTCATTTCTGTGGATGGGGTAGGGGAGAAGAGGGCAAAGGCGATCAAGGGGTTCAGGGGCTGGAAGAAGGTCGAGGAGATCCTCAAAAGGGCCAGGAGACAGGAGATGGCAGTTGTAGGAATCACTGACGAAGGGTATCCCCAGGTCCTGAAGACCCTGCCAGATTCACCCCTCGTCCTCTACAAGAGGGGGGAGTATCAGGATGAAGACAGATTTGCTGTTGCTGTGGTCGGTTCAAGGAGACCCTCCCAGTATGGGCTGACCGTCACAGACATAATCACAGGCGGGCTGGCCGAGGCAGGGCTCACCATTGTGAGTGGCCTTGCCAGGGGAATAGACACCCAGGCCCACAAGGCCGCACTTGTGAGGGGTGGTAGAACCATAGCAGTGCTCGGTTCAGGTATCGATGTGGCATACCCACCTGAGAACCTCGGCCTCATGAGGAGAATCGAGAAGTCTGGAGTTGTGTTTACGGAGTTTCCTCCTGGCACGAAACCAGCAAGGGAAAACTTTCCGATCAGGAACAGACTGATAAGCGGACTATCACTGGGGGTGGTTGTGGTGGAGGCATCTCATGACAGCGGTGCGTTGATTACTGCCAGGTATGCGATTAATCAGAACAGGGATGTCTTTGCAGTTCCGGGGTTGATAACCTCGGAAAACTCCAGAGGCGTAAACAGACTCCTTCGGGAGGGTGCCATACTTGTGGAGAGTGCTGAGGATGTCCTCAGGGAACTGGCACCGCAACTGAAAGGCTTTATCAGAGAGAGGAGGAAAAAGGAGGTTGAACTCACAGAGGAGGAGAGGGTCGTGGTACAGCACCTCTCCCAAGAACCCTTACACATAGACATATTGACAAGAAGGTGCAAATTCCCTCTTAATAAGATATTGAGTGTATTGACTTCCCTCGAACTGAAGGGTGTAGTAAGACAGACCGAGGGAAAGAGATTCTATCTGGTTTAGGAGGAAGATGTGATAAAGGAATTTCTCGATTTTTTGAGAGATCTCACTGACGAGATCCTGAAAGAGGGCAAGGACATGGAAGAGGTGCTCGCCTCTGTGGATATCTCCCATATAAACCTCTTTGAGGTGAATGAGGAGATTGATGAACTGGTTGAAGAGGATCTTATAGAGGAGGAAGAGGCGGAGACTCTCAAGTCCATACTCCTTTACATCCTGATGAGGAATACCGATTTGGACCCTGAGGACATATACGCAATCGTTTTTGGAGAGGGCAAGAGACTGAGGTGGCATTGAGATGAAGACAAAGTCACTTATCATAGTTGAATCACCTGCAAAGGCGAGAACCATAAACAAGATCCTTGGTAAGGAATATACTGTAAAGGCCTCTGTGGGACATGTAAGGGACCTTCCAGAGAAGGAACTCGGTGTGGATATCGAGAGGGACTTTAGACCGAAATACATAATAATACCTGGCAAGCAGAAGATAATAAAGGAATTGAGAGAGGCAGCCGCCTCTGCTGAGGCCGTTTATCTTGCCCCTGACCCTGACAGAGAAGGTGAGGCGATAGCATGGCATATAGCGGAGTTGATAAAAAACGGCAAGAAGGCAACCCTGAATGAGGATAAGATCTACAGGGTTACATTTCACGAGATAACAGAGAGGGCTGTTAGAGAGGCGATGAAGACCCCTGGCAGGATCGATATGAAGAAAGTGGAGGCCCAGCAGGCCAGAAGGATACTGGATCGTCTCGTGGGCTACAAATTGAGTCCCCTGCTCTGGAAGAAGATCAAGGGAGGACTGAGTGCAGGCAGGGTCCAGTCAGTGGCTGTGAGGCTGGTTGTAGAAAGAGAGAGGCAGATAGAGGCCTTTGTGCCACAGGAGTACTGGAGTGTCTCTGCACTGTTTGAAGGGTCAGTTGCCCCAACCTTTAAGGCGAGGTTACATAGATACCAGGGCAAGACAGTTATTAACAGGGATAAAGAGGAGTTCCTGATAAGGGATGAAGAGAGTGCGAGGAGGATATCAGAAGAGATCAGGGGATATGAATATGTCCTCCAGTCTGTCACCAAGAAGATGAGAAAGAAGAACCCTCCTCAACCCTTTATAACCAGTACACTTCAACAGGAGGCATCAAGGAGGTTTGGATTCAGTCCGAAGAAGACCATGATGATCGCCCAGCAACTGTATGAAGGTATCGAACTGGGGGAAGAGGGTTCGGTTGGACTCATCACATACATGAGGACCGACTCTACCAGGGTCTCCGAAGAGGCACAGGAGGCTGCAAGGGATTTCATCCTCCGACAGTTCGGCAGACAGTATCTGCCAAAACGTGGAGAAACAAGGAAACAGCCAAAGAAGGCGGGGAAGATCCAGGATGCCCATGAGGCGATAAGGCCCACCTACCTCAACCGGCCTCCCGAGTCTGTAAGGGCCTATCTCACAAAGGATCAGTATCACCTTTACAGCCTCATATGGCAGAGGTTCCTTGCCTCACAGATGGCCCCTGCAGAGGCTGAACATACCACCTTTGTGATTACTGATAGGGAGCAGAAGGTGGAGTTCAGGGTGACGGGTGAGGTCTTAAAGTTTGATGGTTTCTTGAGGCTTTATCAGATACAGAGTGAGGATGGTGATGAAGGTGAGACCACCCTCCCGGCGCTTAAGGAGGGTGAAGAATTGAAACTCCTTGAAGTAGAGCCAAGACAACACTTCACCCAGCCTCCTCCCAGATATACAGAGGCATCCTTAGTGAAGGCACTTGAGGAGAAGGGTGTGGGCAGGCCCAGTACCTATGCCACTATCATCTCAACCATCCAGGAGAGGAGGTATGTAAAAAAGTCTCAGGGCAAACTTGTACCTACCGAACTTGGCAAACTGGTTAACGATTACCTGGTAGAGAGATTCCCAGAGTTGATTGATGTTGCCTTCACTGCAAAGATGGAGGATGCCCTTGACCAGGTAGAGGGGGGTGAAGTGGGATGGTTAGAGGTTGTCAGGTCCTTTTATGGCCCTTTCAACAGGGATCTGAAAAGGGCCCTTGAGAGTTCAGAGAAGGCGGTTGCAGATCAGCCCACTGAGATGACCTGTGATCTCTGCGGTAGAGCAATGGTGAAAAGGTGGGGCAGACATGGATGGTTTTATGCCTGTAGTGGATTTCCTGAATGTAAAAACACCAAGCCGCTTGAGGATAAGAAAAATGATGTCCAGCCTACGGATTTGAAATGTCCAGAATGTGGTTCAGAGATGGTTATCAGGGAGAGCAGATACGGGAGGTTTTACGCCTGTTCCAGTTATCCTAAATGTAAGGCCACGCTACCGCTGTCTACCGGGGTGAAGTGTCCCATTGATGGAGGAGAACTCGTCGAGAGGAAGAGCAAGAGGGGGAAGACCTACTGGGGTTGTAGCAACTGGCCATCCTGTAGATTTATGCTCTGGGCAAAGCCATTAATGGAGAAATGTCCTGAGTGTGACTTTCCACTGCTTGTAGAAGAGTCCCGTAACGGACATTTTTATATATTATGTCCACGGAAGGGCTGTAATTACAGGGTGGAAAGGGAAGAGGCTGGCTCAAAGACTTAGTCTCCTCTCGAGGTCCCCTCTCTGATTTAAAACGGATGTACATTAAAAAGGGAAAGATAATACTATACAGGCTTTATGATGTTGCCTCTGAGATTGACCTCACAATAATAGAGGAGAGGGCAAAGGAAGGGGTGAGGAGGCTCAGGCTGTCCAGGCAGCCCTACATGAAGGCCCTTGAGTTCAAGAACCCTCCTCTCAGTTTTGAACTGAGGGGTTTCAGCAAGAAGATCAAGGACAGGGATTGTCAGGTAAATGTTATAGCAAAGACCTATGACTTTGGGGTTGCCTCTGTGGCCTTTGAGATTGATATACAGGGGCTCCACTTACAGGCACTTGAAGAGATGGCATCTGTCCTGGACAGTGACAGATCCTTTGATGAACTCGCCCTCAGGTATATCCAGGAACTGCTCAACACATTTGCTGATGCAGTGGAAGAGCCTGAAATAAAAGAGGAGTTTGTTGAGGACTATACAGTATTTCTTGTCACCTCATTTGAACAGCCTTTGACAGCAGAGGAACTGCTTGCACGATACGACCTCTCCAGACTTCTTCTGTCTGAAAAACGGCAGTTGAGCAATTACACAAGGGAAGAGACCTTGAGGAACAGGTACAGTTACTATCCTGATGACCTTGTGGTGCTCCATTTCGACAGCGCCTTCATACTTGAACCCTCTGGTAGCACAGACATTGCTGATATACTGGAGTTTGCCAATGCACAATTGCTGGAGTTGAGGTACTACGATGCGATGATTGATAGGGAGATGCAATGGATCTATGACGAATTGACCAGGAGGGCCGGGGTGTCTATATTCAAACTGAGGCAGTATGAGACACTCGCAAGAAAGATAACAGAGACGGTTACTGACCTCACAGAGGTGACCAGCAGGGTCAACAATGCATTGAAGGTTACAGAGGATGTCTACTATGCGAGGGTATACAGGACGGCCATGTCCCTGATGAGAACAAGGGACTGGGAGGATAGTATCAAGGAGAAATTACAACTGGTAACAAATACGTACAGGATGCTCTATGAGGAGATATCCACTAAGAGGGAGCAGTTGATAGAACTTGGTATATTTCTGCTTATAGTGATAGAGATACTTCTCGCCCTCCTGTATTACTGAGTTATACATAAGTAAAGGCAAAAACTGTCTTTTCAGCCAGGCGGAGCTCAGGAGAAATTCGGTTTTCAGCGAATCTCCTTTACCTCTCTTATGAGATTTTCAACAGTGAAACCGAATTTTTCAAAGAGAACCCTGTAGGGTGCAGAGGCACCAAAGCGGTCTATTCCAATAACCTTGCCTTCAGGTCCCACATACTTATACCAGCAGAGGGTTGCACCTGCCTCAATGGCCACCCGTTTTTTCACCTCAGGTGGTAAGACCTCTCGTTTGTACTCCTCAGGTTGTTCTTCAAATACCTTGAATGACGCCAGATTTACCACCCGTGCCTTTATGTCCTCTTTCTTCAGCATCTCGTATGCCTCAAGGGCGAGGTGAACCTCAGAACCTGAGGCTATGAGAATCACCTCTGGTGTACCATCACAATCAGCCAGCACATATCCCCCTTTCTGGACCCCCTCCTCTGAGGCATACTTCGACCTGTCTATTACAGGTACCTTCTGGCGGGTGAGTATGAGGGCTACAGGTCCATTTTTCCTTGTTATCGCCATCTTCCATGCCTCTCTCACCTCATTTGCATCTGAAGGCCGTATCTCTGTAAAGTTTGGTATGGCCCTGAGAGCGTTCAGATGTTCAATGGGCTGATGGGTAGGTCCATCCTCACCAAGGCCAATGGAGTCATGGGTGAATACATAGATGACATGCTGGTGCATCATCGCAGCAAGCCTGATAGCAGGCCTCATATAGTCAGAAAAGACCAGAAAGGTCCCCCCGTAAGGGATCACTCCTCCAGTAAGGGCCATGCCGTTGAGGGCCGCACCCATTGCATGTTCCCTGACACCAAAGTGGATGTTCCTTCCGGCTTTTTTTGCATCAAAATCAGGGTATTTCTTCAAGTATGTGTTATTCGAAGGTGCAAGGTCTGCTGAGCCACCAATGAGGTTGTGGAGTCGGTCTGCCAGTGTATTCAGGACCTTTCCAGAGGCAGACCTTGTGGCCACAGGACCGTCTGAGGGTGAAAATACGGGCAGATCCTTATCCCATCCCTCAGGCAGGGCTCCTTCGGTAAATTCCACAAACTTTTCGTAGAGTTCAGGATATTTCTTTTTATATTTGCGAAGCATCTGGAGCCATTTTTTCTCTTCCTTTTTGCCCTTTTCCACGGCCTTACGCATGTGCTGAAGGGCCTTCCTGGGGACATAAAACTTCGGGCTCACAGGCCAGCCAGCCAGTTCCTTCGCCCTTTTTATCTCCTCCTCTCCAAGGGGTGCACCGTGTGCCTCCGGGGTGTCCTGCTTTGTGGGGGCCCCGTAGGCGATATGGGTCCTTGCTATGATCAGTGAAGGCCGGTCTTTGACCTTTTTTGCCTCTCTTATGGCCTTCTCAATGGCCTTCAGGTCGTAGCCATTGACCCTCTGCACATGCCATCCATAGGCCCTGAACCTCTGAGCGACATTCTCAGTGAATGTAAGGTCTGTTGAGCCCTCGATGGTGATCCTGTTGTCGGAGTAGAGATATATGAGTTTCCCCAGTTTGAGATGACCTGCCAGGGAGGCAGCCTCTGAGGAGACACCTTCCATCAGGTCACCGTCACTGCAGATGGCATAGATATAAAAGTCCACCACAGGGAATCCAGGACGGTTGAAGTACTGCCTGAGATACCGCTCGGCAATGGCAATTCCCACGCCAGTGCCAAAACCCTGCCCGAGCGGGCCTGTGGTAGTCTCAACCCCCACATCGGGGTCATATTCAGGATGTCCTGGTGTTTTTGAGCCCCACTGACGGAAGTTCTTTATCTCCTTAAGGCTTAAGGGGTAACCCGTGAGGTAGAGCAGACCGTAAAGGAGCATTGAACCATGGCCAGCGGAAAGGATAAACCTGTCCCTGTTGAACCACCGCGGGTTACGGGGGTTGTGTTTTAAGAACTTCTGCCAGAGGACATAAGCCATGGGAGCATCTCCCATAGGCATTCCTGGATGACCTGAACGGGCCTTCTCTACGGCGTCTGCCGCAAGGAACCTGATGGTATTGATACAGAGTTCATCAATCTTCATTCAAGCCTCCCTGGTTTAGAATATCCTTTATCAGATTCTCACCACTATGCCCCTGTCTCTCAGAAACTCTTTGCACTGTCTGATTGTGTATTCCCTGTAATGAAATATGCTGGCCGCAAGGGCTGCGTCTGCCCTGCCCTCTGTAAACGCTTCATAGAGATGCTCTAAGGTACCTGCCCCTCCTGATGCTATTACAGGTATACCCACAGCCTCTGCAACCGCTCTTGTCAGTTCTATATCATAGCCATCCTTCGTGCCATCGCGGTCCATTGAGGTGAGAAGTATCTCGCCTGCTCCCAGTTGTTCCATATATCTTGCCCATGCCACCGCATCAATACCCCTTGGACGGCGGCCACCGTGGGTGTAGACTTCCCACCTTCTTGGCTCTTCTGAAACTTCTATCCTTAAAAACTCGTATTCTTTACTGTTAAGCCAGTCAGGGATGTCCCTCTGTTTGTCAAGTTCAAAACGGCTTTCTGTAAGACGCTTTGCATCAATTGCCACCACTATGCATTGAGAACCAAATCTCCGGGCCGCCTCATGAATGAACTCAGGGTTCCTCACAGCAGAAGTATTTATTGAGACCTTGTCACAGCCAGCGTTAAGGAGATCCCTTATGTCATCAAGAGAGCCTATACCACCTCCCACAGTCAAGGGCATAAAGACATCCTCAGCGGTCCGCTCAACCACATCAAGGATGATCTTCCGTTTTTCATGGGAGGCGGTGATGTCAAGAAACACGAGTTCATCTGCCCCTTCCTGGTCGTAATATATGGCGTTTTCCACAGGGTCTCCTGCGTCACGGATGTTGACGAAATTCACTCCCTTGACGACACGGCCGTCCTTTACATCAAGACATGGTATGATCCTCTTTGCAAGCATGGTAGATAATTATAACCGATTCTGGATAGCCTTTTGTTT
>WGER01000072.1 GCA_015492645.1 Nitrospirota bacterium | reverse complement strand
ATTATAAAAATTCACTGCTGACCAAATATCTCTTGTGATAGTCAATCCCAATATACTTCATTCTGTGTACCTCCTTATGAAGTATTTTTAAGTTATACCACCTTAACTATGAGGTACACAACTTTTTCATGTTATCAAAATAGCCTCCGATAGTATACACAGGCGGTGTGCCGAATAGCAGAGGTCGGATATCAGAGGTCAGAATCGGATTTTTTCCTTAGTCTTCTGACCTCTGACTTCAGACTTCTGACCTCTGTTTTTAGGCATACCTGTGCCTCAATCCTGTTTTGGATAGATGTGATAAAAATCATATTTAGAATTCGGATGTTACTGAGTCTGGAGGGCCTGTTTAGGTGTGTATTTATTGGGCCTGCCAGAAGCAGGCCCATTTAGGTTCCTAATCCAGTTTCACTACATTGGTAGCCTTCGGTCCTTTCTCACTCTCTACCACATCAAAAGAAACCCTCTGACCTTCGCTCAGGGTCCTGAAACCATTACCCTGAATTGCAGTGTAGTGTACGAAGAAGTCCTGACCGTCATCCCTCTGGATGAAGCCATAACCCTTCGTCTCGTTGAACCACTTCACCTTGCCTTCATACGACATGCTGCTAATGCCTCCTTTCTGATGCTTCACCTGAAAAATCCAGGTAGCCTTATTATACCCTTTAACATGGCAAAAGTCAAGCAAAATTATAAAAAACAACTTTTTATTTTAAAATCAGGGTTGTTTTGGAGTTGCAGGATTACTTTGAAGAAGGGTTGACCTTTTCCAAAAAAATAGGATAAAATTAATCCAGATTGCCTCCTTCGGAGGCCTGATTTTCTCCCGTAGGAGGGGAGGGATGGAAACCAAGTATGATGATTGGGCTGTAAAGGGTTTTGCAGTGAGTGCCCTTTTCTGGCTCGTGGTCGGGTTGTTAGTTGGGTTGTGGATTGCAGTTGAGATGTTCTATCCCAAACTGAATCTGACCCCCTGGCTCTCGTTTGGCAGATTGAGAGTAGTTCACACAAACGGACTTGGTCTTGGCTTTGGGCTTGCTGGTATCTTTGCCTGCTCCTATTACATGCTCCAGAGGCTTACGAGAACACCTCTCGCCTTTCCTGGGCTCGCAAAATTCCATGTTGTTTTATTCAATCTGGCCATTGCCCTTGCAGCACTCAGCCTTTTTGCAGGGATGAACACCTCAAAGGAGTATGCAGAACTGGAGTGGCCCCTTGATCTGGGTGTGGTAATTATGTGGGTGGTATTTGCAATCAATGTCTTTGGAACCCTGATCAAGAGGCAGGAGAAACAGATGTATATCTCACTCTGGTATATCCTTGGCATGACAGTGGCTGTGGCAATTCTGTATATCCTGAATAACCTTGAGATACCGGTAAGTCTCACAAAGTCATACACCGTATATTCAGGTGTAAATGATGCAAATATCCAGTGGTGGTATGGACATAACGTGGTTGGATTCATCTTCACCTTCCCCATTCTTGCGATGTTCTACTACTTTCTGCCTAAGGCCACAGGACTCCCTATTTACAGTCACAGACTCTCAATAATATCCTTCTGGTCCCTGGCCTTTGCATATCTCTGGACAGGGGCCCACCACCTGATGCTTACACCCCTGCCTGAGTGGATACAGACCGTTGGGCTTGCCTTCAGTATCTTTCTGATTGCACCTTCATGGGGCTCTGTGGTAAACGGTTACATGACGATGCAGGGCAACTGGGATATGATGAGGACAAATTATCTGACGAAGTTCTTTATCATGGGGATTACATTCTATGGACTCCAGACCATACAGGGTCCAACCCAGGCACTGAGGACCCTTACCGCCTTTTTCCATTACACGGACTGGGTCATCGGCCATGTCCATATGGGTACGATGGGCTGGGTTACCATGACCATTGCGGCATCATTTTACTACATGATTCCAAAACTCTACGGCCGTGAGATACACAGCGTTAAACTGGCAAATGTGAGTTTCTGGATTGTCCTGATCGGTCAGTTGGTGTATACTGTTACGATGTGGATTGGCGGGATACAGCAGGGCGCCATGTGGAAGGCAACAAATCCTGATGGTTCACTCACCTACTCAGTGCTTGACTCCATTGCCGCCCTTTATCCCTACTGGAAGATCAGGTTCCTTGGAGGTTTAATCTACTTCGTGGGTATCCTCATCTTTATCTACAACATACTGATGACCATGAAAAGACCTACAGAAGGGGCCACTGAGGTGGCCACCCAGGCTGCATAGGAGGTGAGGTATGGCGAGTATTTATCAGAGACCAATAGCATTTGCTGTAACCGCAGCAGTGGTGGTCCTTGTAGGCACGCTTGTTACTGTAATAATCCCGCTTTTTATGCCTTCCACCCAGCCGGTGAAGGAGTATGTAAAACCATACACTGCCATAGAACTGGAAGGAAGGGACATTTACATAAGAGAGGGCTGTAATAACTGCCATACACAGACCGTCAGGCCCATACGCACCGAGGTGGCCCGTTATGGTGACTACTCCAAGCCAGAGGAGTTCGCCTATGACAGGCCCTTTCTCTGGGGCTCGAAAAGGACGGGGCCAGACCTTGCAAGGATTGGAGGCAAATACCCTGATGCATGGCACTACAAGCATATGAACGACCCGAGGAGCATGTTTGCAAAATCCAATATGCCCGCCTACGGCTGGCTTGCTAAAAGGCCACTGGATACCTCTCTCTCCTACAAAAAGACAAAGGTCCTTGGCTATGGCTACACCGAGGAAGAAGTGAGGCGTCAAATTGAGGAATATAGACGGAAGGTCACCTCTCCTGACTATCCTGCCAAGAAAATAAGGGACCAGATAACACCGCCTGAGTTAAGGGACAGACTCACGGAGATGGATGCCATAGTGGCATACCTGCAGAAAATCGGCAGAGACTACAAGGAGACCCAAAAGGGTGTTGTCCAGGCCGCAGCAGTGGAGACATTTGAAGAGATGAAAAACCCCTATGAAGGGATGCCCGAGGCGATAGAGCAGGGAAGAGAGATATTCCAGGAAAAGTGTTCAGCCTGCCATGGTCCTGACGCGAAGGGGTCCATTGGACCCAATCTTACCGATGATGAATGGAAGTATGGATGGTCAGACAGAGAGGTATTTATAAGTATCTCAAACGGGCGTCCCAATGGTATGCCTGCGTGGGGACAGATTCTCAGTGAAGATGATATCTGGAAGGTGATCGCCTACATAAGGAGTCTTAAGATATGAGTCCGAAGGCATGGCTGTATCTGATCTTCATAGTGACACTTACGGTGCTCTTTGCAGGGATTATCATCTATTATTACTGGCCTTCAAGGAAGGAAAGGGTAGAAAGACCAAAATACAGAATGCTTGAAGACGACGAAAGGGAGGGCTAAGATGGAAGAAAGAAGAGAAATAAACGATTCACCCGAGCACCTTGAAAAAGACAACCCCATCCCAAAGGCCTGGATGATACTCTTTGTGGGACTCATTCTCTGGGGCCTCTACTACATCTGGTTCTACACCCCTCAGATTTCTGGCTGGTCCTATTACAAGAGACTCGAGGCAGAGTTGACGAAGGAAAAACAAATTTTAAAAGAAGAAAAACCCCTTCACGAAAATCCTTATGAGCAGAACGAAAAGGCCATTGCAGAGGGAAAGGTGATATACGCCACTTACTGTTCAATGTGTCACGGTGACAACCTGAAGGGCGGGGTTGGACCTGACCTAACTGGTCGTCTCAAATACGGTGAGACTGATGATAAGAAGTTTGAGTCCATAGCAAAGGGCCGTGGTGGAGGAATGCCTCCATTTCTGGACCAGTTGGGCAGGGATAGGATCTGGAAGGTTCTTGCCTATGTGGATTCTGTAAGGGAATATGGAAGACCCTATTAAGTTTTATTCAGAGGGTCCCACCTATTGGGTGGGGCCTTCTTCACCTAAATTAGGGCCTGCCTCATATCACCAGAGGCCTGATTTAATAATCTAAATGTGTTTATGAAGTTTTTGAATGCAGTATAAGGGATTCTCTGGCTCTGATGCCAATAGGAGTTTTACAATGTATAGCGATTTCAACCTGTCCGACCTTAAGGAGTTGATAGATTGTGGAAGAGATACAGAAGACTCGTTGCATGGGCTGAGGCGGTGCTCATCTTAGGGCTTCCCTTTTTGAGGGTAAATGGCCAGAGTGCCCTCAGGTTTGATATCCCAACTCTTTCGCTCTATTTCTTTGGCTCTGTAGTCAGACTCACGGAGTTTTACTTTATCCTCGTTGCAAGCCTATTCTTTCTCGTCCTGATAGTCTGGGCCACTGCAGTGTTTGGCAGGTTCTGGTGTGGCTGGCTATGTCCACAAACAGTGCTACTTGATATGGCAGAGGACTTCGGAGGGTGGCTCCTGAAGAACAGATCATGGGGGGCCAAACTGGTTCTACTGCCTCTGAGTGCTATTGTGTCTGCCTCACTGATATGGTACTTTGTCCCACCCTGGGAGTTTTTCCAGAGGGTCTTTGACTCTGCAACAGTTACCGGGTTTTTCGTTGTCCAGTGGGTTGTGATATATCTGGAACTGGCCTTTGCAGGGAGGAAGTTCTGTAAGTATGTCTGTCCCTACAGTATGCTCCAGACCGCCCTTTTTGACAGGGACACCCTTGTGATAGTGTTTCAGGGAAGGCCTGAGGAGTTTGAGGGCAAAAGGGCATGTCTCATGTGCCACAGGTGTGAGAGGGTCTGCCCAGTGGAGATTGATATAAAAGAAGGACTTCAGAGGCAGTGCATTGCCTGTACGGCCTGTATTGATGCCTGTAAGGAGGTGACATCAAAACAGGACACCAGGGAGTTTATCTCATACAGGGGGAGGATCCTGAGGGATAAAACTATTGTGCTCGGGGCAGTGGTGGTGGCCTTCGGGTTTGTTACCCTTCTGTCTGTGGCCCTGAGGCCACCAATTACTGCGGTGGTAAAAAGACAGACGAAGCAGTCAAGCCCTTTAGTCAATGTCTACTCCTACACCATAACGAACAACCTCCCAGAGAGGATAGAGGTCGCAATCTCTGTTGAAGGGCCATACAGGTTTATTGGCCAGAAGAGGGTGGTTCTGGAGCCCTTTGAGGTCCTCACGGGTCAGTTTATGCTCAAGTCCGAGGGCAGAGATTCAGAGCCACCTCTGATTATAATAAAGACAGGAGATTACCAGATACGCCAGAGGGCAGGCTATCTATGACGAAATACTTAGTGCCAGTAATAGGGATGGCCTTTCTGATCCTTCTCGGTTACAGTCTCTATATCTCAAAGGCCCATTACGAGGGGCTCGTTGAGGAGGGCTACTCAGAAAAGGCAGAACATTACTTTAAGAACCTGAAGAAGGAGGATGCCCTTGGCCTTCAGATAAAGGTCTCTGAGACCTTAGAGCCCTTTGATGTCTGGATAAACACAAAAGAGGGGCCTTTGAGGGGTGCTGCTGTGGTCCTGAGGGTGGGAAGGATCGACTCATCACGGGACCTCAGGTTCCCACTGAAGGAGGTCTCCCCCGGGCACTACAGGGCTTCGGTAGAGTTGCCCCGTGGTGGGTACTACATGTTTAATCTCGAGATTTCATCCTCGGAAATAAAGACCACAAGGAGATGGTTTAAGAGGGTATGGGGAGAGGACCGGGGTGAGAGGGGGAATTTTAAGAAGCCCGACCTTTAGTCAGGGAGGCCCACTTAGAAAAAAATCCCTCTCCCTTGAGGGAGAGGGATAGGGTGAGGGTGAGAATGAAAAGAAATAATCCTATATCTAAAGCAAGAAGGCTAAGAAAACAACAGACCGATGCAGAAAGGCTCCTCTGAAGTCATCTTAGGGCGAGAAGATTTGAAGGTTTAAAGTTTAGAAGACAGCACCCTATCGGAAGATACATTGTAGATTTTGTCTGTCTTGAAAAGGCAGTGATTGTTGAGGTTGATGGTGGACAACATGCATACAATCAAAGAGACAGGGAAAGAGATGAGTTTCTTCAAAGGGCTGGCTTTAAAGTTTTAAGATTTTGGAATAATGAAGTATTCACTAATCTAAAAGGTGTGCTTGAAGTGATAAGAAAAACTTGCTTGGAATCCCCCTCACCCCAACCCTCTCCCCAGAGGGGAGAGGGAGGATTTAAAGGTAAAGAAAAGTGAGATTTTTACCATTTCCCTCTCTATTGAGGATGAAGAGAGGTTTTTTATTCAGTTCCTTCTCCCTTTAAGGAGAGGGTAACAGATTTTCATTCAGTTTCCCTCTCTTGAGGGAGAGGGATAGGGTGAGGGTGAAAGTAGAGTTGCTCTGATGAGAATTGCTGCCCTGTTGATAATCTTATTTGGCCTTACAGGGTGCGCCAAAAAAGAAGGGCCCTTTGAAGAACTGCCCCTTGTTAAACACTACAGAAACTACAGGGTGGCCCTTGAGGCAGAGCCATGGCCAGTTGTGCCCATGAGGAGAACCATCTTCAGGGTCAGGATAAGTCCACCTCTGAAGAAAGACAGACTCCTGATGGAACTAACCATGCCAGGGATGTATATGGGGCAAAACAGAACGGTCCTCAGAAGGGTCTCAGATGGGATATATGAGGGCACCGCTGTGGTGGTCCGCTGTCCCAGCGGCAGCACCCTCTGGAGGGCCACGATCAGGGCAGAGGGTTTCGGGCCTGTGAGTTTTGATTTTCATGTTAAAAGGTAAATTAGTGATGTATAATATATGTGTCTCAGAAAGATGCCTCAAGGAGGTGCGTTATGGGGATGACTATTACAATTGACGAAAACCTCATAAAGGAGGCAAAGGCCCTGACAGGTAAGAAGACCAAAAGAGAGGTGATTGAAGAAGCATTAAGAGAGATAATAAGGAAAAAGCGTAGGGAGAGGGCAATAGAACATGCGGGCAAGATTCAGATTGACATCACCCTTGATGAGTTGTTGAAGTTGAGAGGACAGGGATGATACTTGTAGACAGTTCGGTCTGGATCAGTTATTTCAGAAAGGATGGCAGCGAAAAACTTAAGGAACTGATTAAGACCGCAATCCTTCATGATGAGGTCGGAGTTAATGGAGTAATAATATTAACCACGGTGTTACCCTATATCACATTGACAGACATTTTGACTTAATCTCATCACACTTTCCTTTAAGGGCAGAAAATCTTGGAAACCTGCTATGATTGATGAGTTCTGACGGTCTTTTATTAACATCCAATCTTCTTTATCCCGGTTATCTTCTCATGGGACTTCTGGGGGGATTTGGTCATTGCCTTGGTATGTGTGGCCCACTGGTTCTGACATGGACCTCAGGGGGACTTACTGGTCCATGGGCGCTACTCCAGTACAACCTTGGCCGGGTGTTTTCCTATTTTTTCCTCGGCCTTGTTGTCTCCTTTGCAGGCTCTGGTATTGTCTCGAGCCTTTATGGTTTACAGTCAACGGTGATGGCCTTACTTGGAAGTCTCATGGTCCTCGGGGCCTTAGGGATAATATTCCCTTCTACCCCCCGATGGTTCCCTCAGATAGTGCCTGCAAAGGTTGTCAGGACTTTTATCCAGAGGGGCCCCTTTCCTCTGGGCCTTGTGAATGGGTTCTTCCCCTGTGGCCTTGTCTATACTGCCCTGTTTGGGGCGGCAGGTTCAGGGGCCGACTTAAAAAATCCCTTTGCTGCTGGACTTAATGGAGGTATCTTGATGGCACTTTTTGGCATTGGTACCTCTCTGGCGATGTTCCTACTGGGTTTTTTCAGCGGTCTCATCAGGCATCGTTACAGAAACCTTTTTTATAAACTTTCAGGTTTTTTGATGCTCCTGGTGGGAGGTCTTTTTCTGTGGAAGGCGATAAGTTAATATGCCGTCATTGTCTTCTGCCTGTCAGAGAGGACAGCACAGTTAAGGACTCCGAAGGCAGGGTCTTCTGCTGTCACGGCTGCAGGGATGTATATCATCTACTCCGCTCAGAGGACCTTGAGGAGTTCTACGAAAAGCGAAAGGGCTGGAAACCAGGGCCTGTTGAGACAGGTCCGGTAAGTGTTGAGGCATTCAGAGACTCTATCGTAAAAAAGGACAACTATGAGGTCCTTGACCTGAGCATAGGTGGCATCAGATGTGCCTCCTGTGTATGGTTGATAGAGAAATTTCTGAAGAGACAGGAGGGGGTGGTCTCTGTAAGGGTAAACTACGGAACCCATGCTGCAAGGGTGGTATTTGACCCTGAAAAGACAACCCTCAGGGATGTCCTGGAATCTTTCCTGAAGATTGGTTACAGGCCATTGCCTGCCACTGAGGCAGGGGTCCTTGAGGCCACCATCCACGAGGCAAGGGACCTTCTCGTAAGGTTTGGCACAGGGGCATTCTTTTCCATGCAGGTGATGCTCATTTCAGTGGCCCTTTATGCAGGATACTTCCAGGGAATCTCCCCTTTATACAAGAAGATATTTCAGGCAATAGCATGGGCCCTTGCAACCCCTGTGGTCTTTTACGCAGGGCATGGGTTTTTAAAGGGACTCGTTCGGTCTGTCAAGAACCTGAGCCCTTCAATGGACACCCTCGTTGGCCTTGGAAGTATGACCGCCTATCTTTATAGCGTTGTAATGGTATTCAGAGGAGGAGAGGTCTATTTTGACTCTGCCTGTATGATAGTCACCATTGTGCTTCTTGGTAGATACATAGAAACCAGTGCGAGGGTAAGGGCCCTCAAGGCACTATTGAGGTTCGTGGAGGTCTACCCACAGAAGGCAAAACTCCTGAGACCTGATGGCACAACAGAGGAGGTACCAGTTGAAGATGTAAAGGTAGGAGAGGTAATTGAGGTCCTCCATTCAGAAAGACTACCCCTTGATGGTGAACTTCTGGATGAAGCCACCGAACTTGACGAGAGTCCTATTACAGGAGAGGCAATGCCTGTGAAAAAGCAGAGAGGGGATGAGGTCTTCGCAGGGACCATCAATCTCGGCCCTCAGATCAGGGTAAGGGTCAAGAAAAGGGCCTCTGAATCACTCCTTAAGGCAGTGGTCAAGGCGGTTCAGGAGGCACAGGCAAGAAAACCACCTGTGCAGAGGGTGGTTGACAGGGTCTCAGGTGTGTTTGTCACGGGTGTAGTCCTTCTTGCCATCGTGGCAGGTGTTTACTGGGCCATCTCTTCAGGGCCGAGGGAGGCCATGCTTAATGCTGTGGCGGTCCTGGTGGTAGCATGTCCCTGTGCCCTCGGGCTTGCAACTCCCTTGGCACTTCTTCAGGCAACCACAAACTCATCAGAGAAGGGCATCGTTGTCAAGGATACCTCTGCCTTTGAGAGGATGCCATCCTCAGATGTGGTCTGTTTTGACAAGACAGGCACCCTCACAGAGACCACCCTCAGGTTGAGGGGGGTTGTAACTTACGGACAGTTGGATGAGGAGACACTCCTTGATATGGCATGGGCACTGGAATCAAAGACCCTTCATCCTCTCAGGAGGGTGTTTTACCGTGAAAGAGAGGCATTTTCTGCTGAGACCGTTGAGATTGAGCCAGGAAAGGGAGTAAAGGGAAGGACAGGGGTACATCATGTTGTCCTTGGCAGTGGTGCCTACCTCAGGGAACTGGGCATCACCCTGCCAGAGTTAGAAGTTCAACCTGATGAGATGGCCGTTTACATGGCAGTGGATGGCCAATTGGAGGCGGTCTTTTTTATAGAGGCACCCTTAAAGGAGAGGGCCGCAGAGGTTGTGGAATTTTTTAAAAAGAAAGGGCTCAGGCCCGTGATACTGAGTGGAGACAGGGAAGACACCGTAAGAGAGGTTGCCCGAAGGCTTTCCATAGAGGAGTTTTACGGTGGCCTTACACCCTTTGATAAGGCAGAATATATAAGAAACTTGATGTTAAAAGACAAACGGGTTATTATGGTCGGTGATGGCATAAATGACGGACCTGCTCTCAAAGAGGCCCATCTGGGCATCGCCTCTCACAACGCCACTGACCTTGCAGTGGAGGCCTCTGAGGTGGCACTCTTGAGAGAGGATGTCTCCCTACTCGTTGACCTTTTTAATCTTAGCAAAAAGACGTTAAGGATAATAAAAGAAAACCTCCTCTGGGCCTTTACCTATAACATGGTAACCATCCCTCTTGCTGTTACCGGCAAACTTCATCCAATAGTGTCTGCCATACTGATGGTGATAAGTTCCGTCTTTGTGGTCTTAAATTCTTTGAGGGTGAGATGAAAGGGCCTTGCTATTTTGTCGATAGAAATGACAGAAAATTTGACTTTTTTGGGGTGAGTTTATTTAAAATAAAAATCTAAGATTATGAGGAGGTGTGGTAGATGTATGCTGTCATAGAAACCGGTGGAAAGCAGTACAGGGTGTCAGAGGGGATGCTCTTGAAGGTAGAAAAGTTAGATGCCTCTGAGGGCGATACCGTTGAGTTTAAAAAGGTCCTTCTACTGAACAGGGATGGATCTGTAGAGGTGGGGACCCCCTATCTGGAGAATGTAACTGTAAAGGCAAAGGTCTTAGAGACAGCAAAGGACAGGAAGGTCCTGGTATTTAAGAAGAAGCCGAGAAAGGGTTACAAGAAACTTAAGGGGCACAGGCAGTACTATACAAAGTTAAAGATAGAGAGCATCAATTACGGAGGTTAAGGATGGCACATAAAAAGGGCGTTGGCAGTTCAAGAAACGGTAGAGATAGCGAGTCAAAGAGACTCGGTGTAAAGAGGTTTGGTGGCCAGTTTGTAAGGGCCGGTAACATAATTGTCAGGCAGAGGGGAACGAAATTCCATCCTGGTTTTAATGTTGGCAGGGGGGGAGACGACACCCTCTATGCACTCATTGATGGTGTCGTGAGGTTTGAGCGGAAAGACAAGAGAAGAATGAAAGTGAGTGTCTACCCAGTAACAGGTTAGATTGTCTGAGACGGTTGTTACTGTTGTAGGAGGGGGACTCGCAGGTTCTGAGGCCACATGGCAACTCCTGAACAGGGGTGTGAGGGTAAGGCTCTTTGAGATGCGACCCCACAGACTCACCCCTGCTCATCGTACAGGTTATCTTGCTGAACTGGTCTGTTCCAATTCCCTCCGTTCAAAGGAGATAACCACAGGGGCAGGGCTCCTGAAGGCAGAACTCCATATGGCCGGCTCCATTGTGATGGAGGCCGCACTGAGGGCAGAGGTCCCTGCTGGCAGTGCCCTTGCTGTGGATAGGGAGGTCTTCTCGAGGTATATCACAGACAAACTTCAGGGTAACCCCAATCTGGAGATCATCCGTGAAGAGGTGAAGGAGATCCCACCACCTCCCTGCATCATCGCAACAGGCCCTCTCACCTCTGATGCCCTCTCAGAGGCACTGAAAGGGGTGCTTGGCAGTGAGCATCTCTACTTCTATGATGCTATAGCCCCTGTTGTTGATGCCGACTCGATTGACTACTCAAAGGTGTTTAGGGCATCAAGGTATGGTAAGGGGGGAGATGACTATCTGAACTGCCCTCTTAACAAGGAGGAGTATGATCGGTTCTACCAGGCCTTAATAGAGGCCGACACAGTTACACCGAGAGACTTTGAAGAGGAGAGGGTCTTTGAGGGCTGTATGCCTATTGAAGTGATGGCCAGGAGGGGGAAGGACACCCTCAGGTTTGGCCCGATGAAGCCTGTGGGACTCATTGATCCGAGGACAGGAAAGGAACCATACGCTGTGGTGCAGTTGAGAGTGGAAAACAAAGAGGCGACTGCATACAATCTGGTCGGGTTTCAGACACGCCTTAGATGGCCAGAGCAGAAGAGGGTCTTCAGGCTCATACCAGGCCTTGAGAGGGCAGAGTTCCTGAGGTATGGCTCGATGCACAGGAACACATTTATCAATGGTCCAAGGTTCCTTAACAGGGACCTATCCCTCAAACCTCTGGATGGTGTCTACCTTGCGGGTCAGATAACGGGTGTTGAGGGTTACATAGAGTCAACTGCAATGGGGCTTGTTGCGGCCCTCAGCGTTTATATGAGGTTGATGGGGAAAGAGTTTATTCCTCCACCTCCAGAGACCGCCCATGGTGCCCTGTTGAGATATGTCACGGAATCACCTGAGAGGGGTTTCCAGCCGAGCAATATAAATTTTGGATTGCTGCCGCCACTGAGGGAGAGGATAAAGGACAAGAGACGGAAGAAAGAGGCCCTTGCAAGGAGGGCACTTGAGGCATGGCAGAGATACCTCCAGGAGTTCGTCTACTCATAGAATGCCCTCAGGTCTCTAAGGAGTTTGACCATATAGGGGCTATATCTCCTCATCACATCACTCGCATCTACTAACTGATAGTTGTCTTTCCGCCTCACCTCCGGAGGTCCAATGCTGTACATCTGCATCGAAAATACCACCACATGCTCGGGAGTGATTATCGCCTCCCTGGACCATCCAGAGGAGGTGACAAATCTCCTCTCAGGTGGCTGCAGGAGACTATAACCCTGGGAGTAGTCCTCAACAGGCGATGTACACCCCAGGGCCTGCATCAGTGTTGGTACTAAGTCAAGATGGGAGGTGAGAGAGGTGACCACCCTGTGTTCCTGGCCCGGATAGTACATCACAAAGGGGACCCTTATCTGGTACTCATTAAAGGAGGCGGTATGGCCAAAATAGCCCTGTTCGTAGAATTCCTCGCCGTGGTCACCGGTAATCACCACTATGGTATCCCTGAGCAGTCCCTCCTCCCTCAGGGCCTTGAGGGCGAGGCCAAGGAGGTGGTCTTCATAGTAGATGGAGTTTTTGTATCTGTTCCTGAGCAGGTGGACCTTCTCCTTAGTCACATCCCTGAAATAGTTGATCTCACCCTCTGAGACAGGAGTGAACCTCTCAAACTCCTTCGGATACTGAAAGGGCTGGTGAGAGGAGTTGTAGAAGACAAATGAGAAGAACGGCCTGGTCCTGTCCCGGCCCCTGATGAATCTGATAAAATCCTCTGTTATGATCCTGTCCCTCTCGGTGGAGTCTTCTGTGTCAAAGGTGTCCCTGATATACTGGGGTATCCTGACAAACACGGTCTTTCTGAATTCAGGGAAGGTGAGCCTTGTGCTGGAGAGTATCCTGAACTGGTAGCCCTGGCTCATGAGTGTATCTATAAGTACCGGTGAGAGCCTGTTCTCAAGAAACCTGTGCCAGTAGGTCCCCTCCACCCCATACATCAGACCAAATATGCCGAAACGGGTCCCGTTGCCAGAACTGTAGTGTTGCCTGTATACCAAGGATCTTTGAGAGAACCTCCAGAGGTTTGGCATCACCTGAGGATCAAACATGTCGTATCGGAGGCCGTCCATCACAAAGATCACGATATTGTATTTTTGACCACCCATGGAGAACTCCAGGGGCCTCTTTGGGTAGGATATCTGGCCGCCGGGGGGTGAGAGGTTCAGACCCTCCTCCCTGTTCACTTTTATCTTCAGGACATCTGCCGCAAACCTCTTTATGGTGAGGGGTATGTAAAGGGGGTATATACTCCTCACCCTGGTGAGAGGGGTGTAGTTGTTGAGGTCAGCCCATGCGTAAAGTCCTTTGTCCAGAGGTGCAAGGAGCATGAATACCAGAAAGGGTATCACTATACCCTTCAGGGGGATTCTCCTTTCCACCCTGACAGTGATATACTGAATCGTAAATATCCCGAGGCAGATAAGACCAAAGGTTACCAGGGTGCCCTTGCCGAGCCTTACAGAGTCTGTTACACCCTCTGTGGTTATCACATTCAAGACAAGGGAGTTCAGATGATAGTGAAAGATTGTATAAAGCCTGACATCCACCACAAGGAGGGCCTGAAGCAATAAGAAGAGTATAATAGATATTGGCCAGAGAAGGGACCTGAGAAAGACAAGCCCCAGCAGACCCACCAGGAGGTTCAGGATAAAGGAATGTGAAAGATAGGGGATTATCTGTAGCGGCACCTCCTTTAAGGGCAGCCCCCTTACAGTTTCTGTAAAGAGCGGGTACAGGATTGCACAGGTGATAAGGGTATTTATTATCACCAGGATAAAGAATCTGTGAAAAACTCTCTTGAGTTTTACCTCAGCCATCTCAGAAGCAGATATCCAATGAGGAGGATTAGCACCACCGCAATGGTCACCAGGTTAAAGTATCTCTCGATAAATACCTTCGCCCTCTGCCCGAAGAAGTAGAGTATTGCTGCCTCTGCAAAGAACCTTGCTCCTCGGCTCAACAGTGACGCTGTGAGAAAGATCCAGAAGTTCACCCTGAAGAATCCGGCTGCTATGGTGAAGACCTTGTATGGAATAGGAGTGAACCCCGCTACAGCAACTGCCCAGCCCTGATACTGCAGAAAGTACTCTCTCACCTGCTGGAAGGTTGCAGGTTCTATGTACCGGTACAGAATCCCTTCTGCAATGGACCAGAATTTCAGCCCGATAAAGAATCCAAAGGCACCTCCAAGCACTGAGCCTGAAGTACATATCAAGGCGTACCGGAAGGACCTCTCTGGTAGAGACAAACAGAGTAATAAAAGGAGCAGATCAGGTGGTACTGGGAAGAAGGATGCCTCTGCAAAGGCGAGAAGGAAGAGGACCCATGAGGCATGTGGCCTTTCCGACCACTGTACTGTCCATCTATGTAGTGCAGAAAATCTGCTCAACTCCGTGCCTGCAGAACAACGGTATCTTCAAGCCTCTTTGTGATTGTCTTCTTAAACCCGCTCTTCTTCAGAAACTCCCTCATCTCTTTAAGGCTGTAACTCCTCCCCCCAGGGGTATTCACAAGCATATTCACGCTGAAGAGGGCACCCTGAAGGGGTGATGTCCGGTCTGCTGAGAGATAGAACTCGTGTATGACGAGAGAGCCGCCTGTGCTGAGGGCATCCCTTGTCCTTCCAATTATCCTCAGACAGTCCTCTTCTGAGTAGGAATGGAGCACCTGACTCAGCAACACCATGTCGTAGTCCCTGCCAAGGTCATCAGTGAGGAAGTCGCCCCCTCTCAGTTGTATCTTTCCATCAAGCCCCTCTGCCCTGATCTTCTCCTGGGCAAGGGGTATCACCTCGGGTCTGTCAAAAAGGACCACCTCGAGGCCCTTTCTGGCAAGGGCAACAGAGTATGTGCCAGGGCCTCCTCCAAGGTCAAGGACCCTCTTTACACCATTCAGGTCAATTGATCTCAGGACATCCTCCACCTTGAATCTGGCGATGTTGTCCATGGCCCTTATAAAGGAGGCGAGATCGAACTCCCTGTCTGAGGGGATACCCGTCTCTAAGACTCTGTCAAGGTCAGACCACCTCCACCAGAGGGTCTCGTAGTGGTGCAGAAGGTCTCCCTGATAGTATTTCGAGCCCTGGGTGAGATAACGGTCTGCCAGGGTTGTGTTTCTGTAGGTATTCCCCTCCTTTCTGAGAAACCCCATAGCCACAAGGACATCCAGCAGTATCTCTGCACCCCTTCTGGTGATCCCCTTCTCCTGGGCCAGTTGGGCAGGTGTGAGAGGCCTCCTGAGAGAGTCAAAGACCCCGAGGTTGTTTGCAGTAAGCAGCACCCTTGAGGCCATAAAGCCCGTGGCAGTAGACCTTATCCTCTTCAGATCCTCTCTTATAGACATCTTCCACCCCTTCCAGTCAACTATTCCTCATCGTCCTCAAGCATCCTGTACTTTGGCCCCTCAGGGTCATCATACTGCCCTGACTTAACTGCCCAGACATAGATGAGATAGGCACCCAGACCCAGAATAAAGACAACACCTATTAATAGGAATGTGGTCCAGAGCATAGGTTTTAAGGTCAGTTCTCTCTACTGCCTGAAGGATTCACACTTTTCCCTTTTCTTGTCATCGCATCTCCTCGCCCAAGGTGATTCTATCCTTCATCCCTTACTATCTCTGTCCCGATACCCCTCTCTGTAAATATCTCAAGGAGCAGACAATGGGGTACCCTTCCATCTATGATATGGGCCTTCCTCACACCAGCATTCACCGCCTGAACTGCTGTTTCCACCTTCGGTACCATTCCTCCCTTTATTACCCCTTTCCTTATCAGTGTCTCCACCTCTGAGGCCCTGAGAGTCGATATCACTTCACCCCTTTCGTCCTTTACACCTTCTACATCAGTAAGCAGTATCAGTTTCTCTGCACCGGTCGCCATGGCTATTCCGGATGCAACATAGTCGGCATTTATGTTAAGGGTGAGCCCATCCTGACTCACCCCAACAGGGGCAACCACAGGTATAAAACCCTTCTCATCCAGACTGAACAGGACCTCGGGATTCACCTCCTCCACCTCCCCTACCAGACCGAGATCCACAATATCCTCTCCCTCAAGTGTCCTCTTCTTCAGGACCTTCTTCCTTGCCTTGATAAGGAGTCCGTCCTTGCCTGTAAGCCCTATAGCCCTGCCTCCGTGCCTGTTTATGAGGGCCACGATCTCCTTGTTTACGAGTCCTCCCAGGACCATCTCAACAATCTTTACAGTCTCCTCATCAGTGACCCTGTGCCCCTCTACAAATACCGGGCTCTTCCCCAGTCTCTGCATCATCTCAGAGACCCTGGGGCCGCCGCCATGGACCACCACCACCTTTATGCCAATGTACTCGAGGAGGACCACATCCTGTGCAAATGAGTCCTTGAGGGCCTCTTCTTTCTGGGCAGCCCCTCCGTACTTGACAACGAATGTCTTACCGTAAAACCTCCTGATATAGGGGAGTGCCTCTATCAATATCTCTGCCTTATGCACAATCTCTCTCATCTTCTATACCCCTCGGCACAGGGAATGCAGAGGAGTTTCCCCTCCCTCAGCCTCGCCTTCGTCTCCATCACCTTCTCACCGCAGGACTCACACCTCACAGATGGATATATCCCTGCAAGGGGTGGTGGTTGAAGTATCATCCTCTGGACCCTGAAGATCTGATCAAAGGGGGCATTCAGGATCGCCTCCGTCTTTTTTGCCTTCCTCTGGTGAACCACCCTCAGGACATCCTCTGATCGGTCGCCACTCATGTACCTCTGCCACATCTGTTTCTCCTCAGCACTCTCTGGTATCCCCTCCCAGATCACGGAGAGCCTTATCGCATCCCCTGTGGGCCTGTTTAAAAAGGTGTAGACCTGCTTACCATAGTCCATGAAGATGAGATTACCCTTACCGAAGGTGCAGCCTGTTACCACCTGTATCGCATCCACAGCGCAGGAGTTGTTCTCCACAATGGCGACCAGTTCTTCATCTGTTGCCCTTGCACCGAATTCCTCCATAACATATCTTGCCACCATGTAACCAAGGGCGAGTCCTGGGCAGGCATGCCCGTGAAACCCCACCACCTCATCAAACCCCTTCATAGGACCTCCTCATAGGTCAGGACCATCACCTCATACCCCTCTGAGGCGAGGGCCTCTGCCACCTCTCGTGCATCCTGAAGACTCTGGTATCTACCGATCCTCACCCTGTAGTAAAGACTGCCTTTCAGCCAGACCCTGTGGATGTAAACCCCACTGTAACGGTCCTCAAGGACCCGTTTCAGCCTCAATGCATTGGCCTTCACCTGGAAAGAGGCGACCTGTATCGTGAAGGGCCCTCTTCTGGCATCGGAGTACCTCACCTTTCTCACATATGTCGGGTCGCGCCCGAGGTACTGGACATAGAGTGTGGCCGTGCCCTTCTGAAGTATACGGAGTTTCCTGGCAGCAGCGTAACTGATGTCAATATCCCTGCCCCTCACAAAGGGCCCCCTGTCATTTATCCTCACCACCACTGACCTGCCATTTTCGGGATTTATGAGTCTCAACCTGGTACCAAAGGGAAGTGTCCTGTGGGCCGCTGTGTAGTCATACATATTGAATATCTCTCCCGATGCAGTTGGCCTTCCATGGAACTCATCTCCATACCATGAGGCCACCATCGTACTGCCTTCAGGTCTTGTGTATCTGCCACCTCCGCAGGAGGAGAGGATGATCAGGAGCAAACAAAAGAGGCCGACCTTTAGGACAATTCTGTGCATCAGGTCCTTACAGGATGTACCTGCTCAGGTCTTCATCCTTCACAATATCTGAGAGTTTCTCTCTCACATATTGCCTGTCTATCCGTATCTTCTCTCCCCTTCTCTCCGGTGCCTCAAAGGATACATCCTCAAGTAGACGCTCCAGGACAGTGTGTAACCGCCTCGCCCCTATATTTTCCGTCCTCTCATTCACCTGTGCTGAAATAGAGGCGATTTCATCTATCGCATCCTCTGTGAACTGAATCTCGATCCCTTCAGTGGCCAGGAGTGCTGTGTACTGCTTCACCAAGGCATTGTCAGGTTCTGTGAGGATTCTCACAAAGTCCTCCTTACCCAGGGGATCAAGTTCTACCCTGATGGGGAATCTACCCTGCAGTTCAGGAATCAGGTCAGATGGCTTTGCCACGTGAAAGGCGCCTGCGGCAATGAAGAGGATATGCTCGGTCTTGACAGGTCCATGCTTAGTTGCCACTGTTGTCCCCTCCACTATAGGGAGGAGGTCCCTCTGTACACCCTCTCTGGAGACATCAGGTCCCTGTGTTGTACCACGGGATGCGATCTTGTCAATCTCATCTATGAATACTATACCTGTCTGTTCTGTCCGCCTTATGGCCTCCTTTGTCACCCTCTCCATATCAATCAGCCTCTCTGCCTCCTCCTTGGCCAGCAGTTCAAGGGCCTCCTTCACCTTTACCTTCTTCCGCTTTGGTCTTTCAGGGAAGAAACTCCCGAGCATCTCCTTCAGGTTTATCTCCAGTTCCTCAAGACCACTCACATTTGAGATGATCCCGAAGGGCATCACCTTCTCCTTGATCTCTATCTCCACATACCTCTCATCAAACTTACCATCCCTCAACTGCCTTCTCAGTTTCTCTCTCGTCTCAGAATACCTCTGCCCATCGTCCTCAGTGGGCGGTCTGAACCCTGTGGGAGGTGGTAAAAGGAGATCAAGGACCCGCTCCTCTGCCAACGCCTTTGCCCTCTCAAGCACCATAGCCTGGTGCTCCCTTTTCACCATATTTACTGCTATCTCGGTGAGATCCCTTATAATGGACTCCACATCCCTGCCCACATATCCGACCTCTGTAAATTTGGATGCCTCCACCTTCAGAAAGGGGGCATTGGCAAGTCTGGCAAGCCTCCTGGCAATCTCTGTCTTACCAACACCAGTGGGTCCTATCATTATGATATTCTTGGGCAGGACCTCATCTCTTAACTCATGGGGTAGCAGTTGTCTCCGCCAGCGGTTCCTGAGGGCTATGGCAACCGCCTTCTTCGCCTTTTGCTGGCCTACTATGTATTTGTCAAGTTCCTGGACTATCTTCCTTGGTGTCAGTTCAGCCAGTGCCCTGAGGGACTCCTCCTTTGGACCCTCTCGGGTCACCTCATATGTCTGGTCTGTGAGTCTTGGAATCATTCTATCTCCTCCAGTACTATTTTATCATTTGTATAGATACATATATTTGCTGCTATCTGCATCGCCTTTAACACTATCTCACGAGCCGTAAGGGCAGTATTCTCATAGAGCGCCTGGGCTGCTGCCTGTGCAAAGGGCCCTCCCGAGCCGATGGCTGCGACACCACCCTCCGGCTCTATAACATCTCCAGTGCCTGAGATGATAAAGGTATGCTCCCTGTCTGCCACAAGCAGGAGGGCCTCCAGCCTCCTCAGGATCTTGTCTGTCCGCCAGTCCTTCGCCAGTTCCACAGAGGCCCTTGTAATGTTACCTGAAAAACTCTCCAGTTTGCCCTCAAACTTCTCAAAAAGTGTCAGGGCATCTGCAGTGGCACCCGAAAAGCCGGCAACCACCCTGTTACCATACATCTTCCTTATCTTTTTCGCATTGTGCTTCAGCACAGTGTTACCGAGCGTGACCTGCCCATCTCCAGCAATCGCCACCCTGTTGTCCCTTCTCACACAGAGGATGGTGGTGCCTTTAAACATAAAGTAATTATAACGCAAAGGAGAACTATAATACAAAGATTTTCCTCGAAATTGTCCTTTGACTGAGGTCAGCGAGTTACCCACAAAATCAGAGATTATGTGGTTCACCTCCGCCCACTGCTGTCCAAAATAACCTGCGATAGTGTACACAGGCGGTGTGCCGAATAGCAGAGGTCGGATATCAGAGGTCAGAAGTCGGATTTTTTCCTTAGTCTTCTGACCTCTGACTTCAGACTTCTGACCTCTGTTTTTAGGCATACCGCCTGTGCCTCAATCCTATTTTGGACAGATGTGACCTCCGCCATTTAAGAAAATCCTGCTGGCTATATGGACTACTCTAAAGAACAGTGTGTTAAAATAGCAGATGTGAAGAGGGACCCACAGAGAAAAGAGAAGATTATCGGAGTGGCGATGGAAATATTCTCGGGAAGACCATATCATCAGGTCACAATGGACGAGATCGCCCGGAGGGCCGGTGTGGCAAAGAGTACTCTTTACTACTACTTTCCGTCAAAGGAGGCCCTTTATGCGACACTGCTTCATGAGGGACTGAACCTCCTGCTGAGGGAACTGAAAGATCAATTCAGGGATGAAAGTCCTCTGGAGAACCTGAAACAGTTTATAAAAAAGATGGTCCTCTTCTTTCTGGAACACAGGGAGGCCCTTGTAGTACTGCAGTCTGAAGAATCTGCACTTTATAATAAGAGACTTGAGGAGTGTTATAAACAGTACTGTAGCATAAAGGAGGTATTAACAAATATCATCCAGGAGGGCATTGAAAAAGGGGAGTTGAGGGGAGATATATCCCCCAGAATGGCGGCTCACATCCTGATAGGTATGATAAAAGAACCCGTCCTTCACGGAGAATTCCCTCCCCTTGAACAGGCCGAGAAGATCTTTGATGTCTTCACAGGCGGTCTCGGGCATGCAAAATGACAGGGAACTCCTCCAAGAACTCTTTTATGTTGGACTCAGGGCCGCTGACCCCTACGAATGTGTTAGAAGGGGTAAAGACCATATCCTCAAAAGGCTCCAGACAGGCAGATTCAGAGAGACCGTACTGATAGCATTTGGCAAGGCAGCCTGCAGGATGGCAGAATCTGCCGAGGAGATCTTGAAGGGATATAACTACAGAGGATGGGTAATCACCAAATATGGCCACTGTCAGGGGTTTCACTCAGAGACACTGGAGGTCTTTGAGGCCGCCCATCCCGTGCCTGACGAAAACTCCGTAAGAGCGACTGAAGCAGTCCTTAAAGGGATTAATCCTTCAGCGGATACCCTGACTGTCTGCCTCATCTCAGGGGGAGGTTCAGCCCTCTTGGTCTCCCCGCTGGATGAACTCAATCTTCCAGACAAACAGGAGATTACAGACCTTCTACTAAGGGCCGGTGCTGATATATATGAATTGAACAGGGTGAGAAAACACCTCTCAAAGGTGAAGGGAGGAAGGCTTGCAAAAAGGCTGTATCCATCAACCCTCGTATCACTCATACTGTCCGATGTGATGGGAGACAGGATGGATATAATCGCGTCAGGCCCTACAGTGCCTGATCCAAGCAGATACGAAGATGCCCTTTCTGTCCTTCTGAAATACCGCCTCATGGACAGGGCTCCTCAAAGGGTTGTTGAAGTATTACAGATGGGCAAAGAGGGCTTGATCCCTGAGACACCCAAACCTGGTGACCCTGTCTTTCGGAATGTTGAAAATATTGTGGTGGGCAGTAACAAACTGCTGCTCAAGACAGTAAAGGAAGAGGCTGAGAGGAGAGGTCTAAAGGCCGTGATCCTCTCCGAGGAGGTCTCAGGAGAGGCCTCGGAGGCAGGAAGATGGCTCGCCTCGGAGGTAAAAAGGTATAAGGGGCTTCAGGGGGGTCCCTTCTGTCTCATCTCAGGAGGTGAGACGACAGTCACAGTCAGAGGTACAGGCAAAGGCGGCAGAAACATGGAACTCGCCCTCTCATTCGCAATTGAGATCAAGGGGCTGGGAGGTGTCACCCTCCTTTCAGCAGGCACTGATGGTACCGATGGCCCTACTGACGCAGCAGGTGCCGTGGTGGATGGTCAGACCGTAAGGAGGGCTGAACTCGCAGGTCTTGATCCCCTGAGTTATCTCAGGAACAACGACTCATACCACCTCTTCAGCCAGACCGGTGACCTCCTCATCACAGGCCCTACAGGCACCAATGTAATGGATATCCAGATAGTAATTGTGCGATGAAAAAGATAATAATATTCACAGACCTGGACGGGACACTCCTTGACAGGTATTACTCCTTTGAGTCTGCCAGGGAGGCCCTCGGTGAGATAAAAAAGAGACAGATACCCCTTGTATTCTGTACAAGTAAGACAAGGGCAGAGATTGAGAAATACCGGGAGGCGACATCAAACACCCATCCCTTTGTCTCAGAAAACGGTGGTGGCATCTTTATACCAGATGGATACTTCCCTGAAGAGGTCCTTAAAGTTTCTCATGAAAGATGTGATGGATATTGGCTGATCAGGCTCGGCACCACCTATGAGAACCTCAAAGAGGCGATAAGACAACTCAGGGAAAGGGGCTACAGGGTGAGGGGGTTCTCTGATATGAGCCCTGAAGAGGTGGCCCGGTTAACCGGTCTCGGTGTTGAAGAGGCGAAACTTGCCAAGATGAGAGAATTCGATGAACCATTCATCGTAGAGGAACCTGCTCAGATGAGAGAAATAATAGAGGAGATCAAGGGCATGGGGCTCAGATATACTAAGGGAAGGATACACCACATCATGGGAAACTCTGACAAGGGCAGGGCTGTGGAGATTCTGGTGAGTCTCTACAGGAGGCTCTACCCAGGGATAGTAACCATTGGGCTTGGTGACAGCGCCAATGACCTTGAGATGCTACAGAGAGTGGATTACCCTGTGTTAATTACACCCCCTGAGGGTGAGATAGATCCCTCTCTGAAGGGCATCCAGAGGGCTATAATAACAGACAGGCCCGGGCCTGAAGGCTGGAACAGAGTGGTCCTCGCACTTCTTGGCAGGCTCAAATGATCTGTCTCTTACCCATAGGAGAGATACAGGAAGATGCCATAGCAATAGCAGGAGAGACACTGAGAGAGGTCTTTGGTGTACCTGTTAGAGAACTGAGGCCAGAGCCTCTGCCATCGGAGGCCTTTGATCCTGAAAGGAATCAATACCATTCCACCTCCATCCTGCTGAAGATAAAGAGACCATCTCAGTGCGAAAGGCTACTGGGTATCGTGGATGTGGACCTCTATGTGCCTGGACTGAACTTCGTATTTGGCGAGGCATCTCCAACGAAAGGGGTTGCGATAGTCTCACTCACACGGTTGAGACAGGAGTTTTACGGACTGCCTCCCAACAGGGGGCTCTTTCTCGAAAGGCTCAAGAAGGAGGCTGTACATGAGATAGGTCACACCTTCGGTCTGGGCCACTGTAACAATCCAGGGTGTGTGATGTCTTTCTCAAACAGTTTGATCGACACAGACAGAAAGAGTCACAGGCTCTGTCAGCGGTGCAGAAGACTGCTGAGCGAGACCGGAGGGGTATGACCGTCGTCATATTTTGCTAAGGGGATAAAGTTATAGAATTTTATTAAACCCTGAGGGAGGTGTAGAATGCTTTATAATTTCCTCTTTGGATTGCATGTCATGGGTGTGGTGATATGGATAGGGGGTGTCTGCTTCGTGACGATGGTGGTGTTTCCGATGATCATGAGGATGGAGGGCTCCTTAGAGAAGGTCCTCTTCTTTCAGGGGGTGGAACACAGGTTTGCAAAGATAGCAAAGGCGATGGTGGCCCTTGTTGGTGTAACAGGCTTTGCGTTGCTTGGCATAACCGGCAGGACAGGCCTCCTCTTCACTAAGGCAACTCTGGGACCAACGGTCATGCTCCTTGTCTGGCTACTTTATCTGCTGATACTGCTGTTTGAGGCCAGACTCTTTAAGGTGATATTTAAGGGTAAGGCACAGCAGGACACGGAGAAGGTCTTCAGGAACCTGACCACCTTTCACTGGTTTGTGATGGGGATAAGCCTCTTTGCTGTGTTTGTGGGGGTCTGGACCGGACATGGCTAAGTTATGTCCCCCACACAGAGGTCCACCAGTTCTCCCAACTTTCTACTGAAGTCATATTCCCTCACAGACTCCCTTATCGCCTTCCTGTCATGGTTTCCATTAATCGCCCTTGCCATCGCCTCTGTCAACTCCCCTGTATCAGAAACCACCTCCCCAGCACCCTCCCCTATCACCTCTGCACATCCATTCCCATCTGTGGTGATTACATAGAGACCCATTGCAAGGGCCTCCAGGGTGGCATTTGAGAAGGGATCGTATATGGTGGGAAGGACAAAGGCATCAGAGACCTGATAAAACCGGATCACATCCGACCTCGGACCATAGAAACGGACCCTGTCTGAAAGGCCCATCTCCTGGGCCATTCTCAAATACCTCTCAGGCCTCCTGTCGCCACCTACAACAAGCAACCCTGCCTCGGGCAGTTGTCTCAACGAACTCAGGACCTTCCAGAGCCCCTTCCTCTCAAATCCACTGCCGACAAAGAGGAAGTAAAAGCCATCCGGGTCAAGTGACATGGCCCTTCTGAGAGAGGGTCTGTCCCTTTCTGACTCTTCAAAGGGTGCCTCCATATCCTCCCATTCCACTCCATTGTGTATGACGGCCAGTTTATCCTTGACCCATGGATAATAACTCAGGAACTCCCTGTAGACCATATGGGAATTACAGATCACCCTCCTCAGGCCTGACCACCGCAGAGACCTCACCTCTATCTGCAGCATCTTCCGATGAAAGGGGTTCAGCCAGAAAGATAGCCTCTTCAGAGGCCCCACCTCTTCGGAGCGTCTCTGCAGGTAAGCCCTGTGAGAGCCACCCCCTGCCCTCAGATGTGTCTGCACCTCTGTCCTGTCCATCCCGAGGACGAGTTCATAGGGGGTCTTCCTGAGATACTCCTTTACAGAGGCATTGAAGGTGATAAGCCTGAGCAGGTTGTTCCATCTCGCCATCTTCATCCTGATCAGTCTGAGCCCCTTCCTTCTCACAGGCCATTCATGGGCGGTCAACAGATGGACCTCATATCCCCTCTCAATGAAGGCATCGATCAACCTCTGTGTGTACTTCTCTCCACCCCCGTAGGGTGTATAGTTACTCTTTACTATCGCTACAGGCATCTGCCGTCAGTAAGACCTCTGTCTGGGGCAGGTGTAGAAGGAATTTACCAGGGCAATCCATGACATCCGCACTCTGTGAGACAAGCCTGCTGTAGGCACTCCTCTTCTGCCGGCCTATAACCAGAAGAAGGATGTACCTGCCTGATCTGATAAATTCTGGTGTCAGGGTGATCCTGGGGGGCTCTACCCCCGGTCCCTCCACAGGTAAGACCCATCTGTTGTCCTCTTTCAGATGGTGAAACCCTGGAAACAGTGAGGCCACATGACAGTCATCTCCCAGCCCGAGGACCACCACATCTGGCCCCTTTCCCTCAGGCAGGAGTCCCCTGAGAAGTTTCTCATACCTCTGCGCTGCTTCTTCCATCTCAAGACCTGTATCCATTGGCAGGAAACTCTCCAGTGCCTCCGGGGCATGAGTCTCTATAATCGACCTGACCATCCTCTGGTTTGAGAGTTTGTCGTTCGGGGGAACATATCGCTCATCAGTCTGCAGTATTATAACATCCCTCCAGGGCAGACGGAGACTGAAAAAGGCCCTTAGAAGGCCCTTCGGAGACCTGCCACCACAAAAGGCGATCATGAAGGGTCTGTGTTCATTCATCGCCTCCTGAATATGCTGTCTTATTCTCTTGACAGCGTATTCCACAAGATCCGCCTCCTCCTCAAAGCAGATCAGTTTACCCACCAGTATCTGCCATCCCTCCTGATAAACTCCTCGGCCTCCAGAGGTCCCCAGGTGCCCGCCCTATAGTCATGGATATGGAAGATCAGTTTTTTCCCCTTGTCAAGAAATTCCAGCACAGGGGTGAAAAACTCCCATGCCTTCTCCACACCTTCCTGTCCCACAAAGATGAGATGGTCTCCCCTCAGACAATCCATCAGGACCCTCTCATAGGCCTCTGGCAGATAAAACCCCTGCTGTCTGTAAGAGAAATTCATGTTCACCTCCCTGAAGCAGAGACGTGTCCCAGGCATCTTTGTCTGGAAGGAGAGTTCAATCGCTTCATCAGGCTGTATCCTGAAAACAAGGACATTTGGGGCTATCTCTTCTGACAGTTGATGTCGGAAGATGGAGTGAGGAACTGGTTTGAAATGTATGGAGACCTCTGTCACCCTCCTTTTTAGCCTCTTGCCTGAGCGGAGATAAAATGGGACCCCCTGCCATCTCCAGTTGTCCACATGTATCTTCATTGCCGCAAAGGTGGGGGTATGGGAGTCCTTTCTCACCCCTTCCTCATCCCTGTATCCAGGCACCACCGTTCCATCCACCTCTCCCTGAATGTACTGCCCGAAGACGATATATTCGGGTATCTCAGCCCTTGTTATCTGCCTCACTGATCGGAAGACCTTCACCTTCTCCTCCCTTATCCTGGCAGGATCAAATACTGCTGGCGGCTCCATTGCTATGAGGCTCATCAGTTGGAATATGTGGTTCTGAAACATGTCCCTGATTACACCGGCCTTATCATAATACCCAGCCCTTTTACCAACGCCAACTGTCTCTGCCGCTGTAATCTGGACATGATCTATAAAGTTTCTGTTCCAGATCGGTTCAAAGATGGAGTTTGCAAACCTGAAAAGGAGTATGTCCTGTACTGTCTCTTTTCCGAGGTAGTGGTCAATCCTGAATATCTCATCCTCGGTGAAGTACCTGTGGAGCACCCCATTCAAGTCCCTTGCAGAGGCCAGGTCCCAGCCAAAGGGCTTTTCCACGACTATTCTCTTCCATCCCCTGACCTTATTCATGCCACCTGCCCCGAGCATCTCCACGATCTGTGCTGTAATCTGTGGAGGCACGGCGAGATAAAACAACCTGTTACCCTCCGTTGCAAACCTCCTCTCCAGGGTCTTTATTCTCCTCTGTAGGGAGACAAAGGACGAGGCATCTGAGTACTCTATCTGGGTGTAAAATACATGCCTGCTGAACTCATCCCAGAGGTCTTTCCCCTTCAGGGTCTCCTTCAGGACATCGCGGTATCCGTTATCAGTAAACCTGCTCCGGGCTGCACCGACAATAAAAAAGTTATCAGGAAGGAGGCGATTGTGGTAGAGATTATAAAGGGCTGGAATCAGTTTCTGCCTTGTAAGATCACCCGAGGCCCCGAATATAACCAGGCCAAAGGGGTCTTTCACAGGCTCTAAGAGACAAACCTCTTCAACCTCTTTCTTTTTCTTTACCTTCACAGGGTTATTTTAACCTCTCCAGAGTAAAATTTTCTTTATATCAGAAAGTGTCAAAAAATTTCCAACTGCATCCTTACACTTCGGAAGCGTAAAAAAACCTGTACGCAGGATTTATGCAACATGTCTTTGCAAGGAGGGCAACGATGGTTCGGACAGAGAAGACAATGGGCAATAGGCAGTACTGCCCGCCTCCTTCAACCCCTTTTTACCCAATGGGTGGTTTCATTTGCCACGGCAGTTGTGGTGTCGCTGAAATCCTGATTTTTTGAAGACCTTCTGTCTGTTCCTGTAGTATTGCCTGAAAAGTCAAACGACAATTGAGGTACCCTTTGTCTTTACTGAACCATTATTGTCATAATAGTAATAATGAGCAGGGGTTCAATGGAGAAGGAAAGGTGGATTTTTATCTTCTTCCTGTCTGTGGTCCTCTTTAACTGGCCTTTTTTGAGCATATTCGAAGAAAGCCCCTATAGATATCTCTTTGTAGTCTGGGCTATTGTCATTGGTGTAGTGTTCTTTTTGACCACTACACCAAAAACAGATGATGAAGAAAGGGGAGGTTAAGATTGTTTTCTCCTTTCACACTGTTTCTGGTTATTTTCACATATCTTGTGATTCTCTTCTGGCTCGCCTATTATGCTGAAGAGAGAGAGAAAAAGGGGCGGAGCATTGTGTCGAACCCATACGTGTATTCTCTTTCTCTTGCAGTGTATTGCACATCATGGACATTCTACGGGAGTGTGGGTAAGGCTGCACAGGAGGGTCTTAAGTTCCTCACCATTTATATTGGACCCACCCTGATTGCCATCCTCTGGTGGATAATCCTCAGGAAGATGGTCTTTATCGCCAAGGAACATGGTATCACAAACATATCTGACTTCATCGCAACTAGGTACGGGAGGTCCCTTTCACTATCGGCGCTTGTAACAGTGGTTGCAGTGGTTGGTATCACTCCCTATCTCGGACTTCAGTTGAAGGCTATCATGACCACCTTTTCAATCCTCACTGGAAGGCCTCAAGGAAGCCACTTTGCTGGCTGGATAATAACAATTATGCTTGGTGTCTTTGCAATAATTTTTGGTGCAAGGAGGCTGGATGCCTCTGAGAGGCATGGAGGTCTCATATTTGCCATAGCCTTTGAGTCTGCGATCAAACTCTTTGCCTTCCTGATAGCAGGTGCCTTTGTCACCTTCGTCTTCTTTGACGGTTTTGATGACATACTTGAAAGACTCTCTTCCACCCCCTATTCCTATCTCACAAAGATGGGTAAGGACTCAAGGGTGAGTTACTTCGAGTGGACCTCCCTCACCTTTTTATCCATGATGGCCGTTATGCTCCTGCCGAGACAGTTCCATGTGGCTGTTGTGGAGAATTCCTCCGCAAAACATATCAAAAAGGCGATGTGGTTGTTCCCACTGTACCTGCTTGTTATAAACCTCTTTGTCCTTCCGATCGCCTTTGGAGGTATAGTATTAAAGGGTGACCCCTCTGGTGCCGATTACTTCGTATTGACACTTCCACTTGAACAGGGCTATCCCTATCTTGCACTCCTGGTGTTTATTGGCGGTTTTTCTGCTGCAACTGCTATGGTGATAGTGGAATCACTGGCGCTGAGTACAATGGTGATGAACAGTCTTGTGATGCCACAGTTGCTCAGGTTCAAACATGTGAGGGGTTTTCATCACCTCATACTCACGATTAAGAGACTCGTAATAATAGGGCTTGTCTTTCTGGGATATGTATTTGCCGTCTCCATAGGTGAATTTTACAGCCTTGTTGATATAGGGCTGAAGTCCTTCGAGGCGGTCACCATCTTTGCCCCAGCAACATTTATAGGTATGTACTGGAAGGGGGCAAATAGAAAAGGTGCCTTTGCGGGAATACTTGCTGGTTTTATAATCTGGCTCTATACTCTTATGATACCTGCACTTACAAGGGCGGGTATTATTCAGATCGACGGATTGCTTGGGAAGGTATTCCATTCTGACCTCCTTAACCCCACAGGGCTGTTCGGACTTGATGGACTTGATAGATGGAGCCATTCACTCTTCTGGGGGCTCTTTTTTAATCTCCTGTTTCTTATTGGTATAAGCCTCTTTACAAAACAGAATGAAGAAGAGGCGAGGGAGGCATTTTTATACGTTGATTCCTTTGTGCCCTCACAGGCGCCCGGTTTTGCCTTTATGAGTCTGAAGGAGATAGAAGATCTTCTCACTCAGTACATAGGCCCAGAAGAGGCATCTGTTGTGGTCGAAAGGTTCCTTAATACTAAGGGCTATAGCCGTGAAAGCATCGACTCTGAAGGACTCGAGATGCTCAGGCAGGAGGCGATGAGGACACTCTCCGGTGTAGTTGGCCCTACGCTCAGCGATCTGATCTTCAAGGAGGTTATATCATTGAGGCCAGAACAGAAAGAGAGGTTTTCCAGTTCCTTGAAGGAAATATCAAGAAGCCTCAGGCTCTCAAGGCAGGAACTGGCAAGGGCCTATCAGGAACTTGCCAAACTCAAGGAATTCAGTGAAAACATCATAGAGAGTATCCCCCTTGGTGTTGCCACCCTTGATGAGAAGATGAGGGTGACCTACTGGAACAGGAAGATGCAGGAGATAATAGGTGTTGAGAGTTCAGAGGTCCTCCACACTGATGCATCTGTACTGTTCAACTGTCTTGAGCCACCCATCTTTGGCTCTGAGATCAGGGAAGGAGAATTTACCTGTAGAAGAGGTGCCAACCCGCCCATGATACTGAAAGGCTATCTCAACAGGTTGAAGGGTGCCCAGAGGGGATATGTCCTTGTGTTTGAGGATGTGACAGAGAAGAAGAGGATTGAGGAGGAACTCTTCATTGCCACCAAGCATGCAAGTGTGGGCAGGCTTGCTGCGGGAGTGTCCCATGAGATTGGTAACCCCCTCGCATCGATATCTTCACTTGTGCAGGAACTCTTGGAGGAGGATGTCTCACCCTTTGTGAGAGACTCCCTGCTCACCATCAATCGTCACATCGAGAGGATTGCCAGGATAGTAAAAAGTCTCGGAGAGTTTGCAAGGCTCTACCCTCGCCAGAAGATCCCAACAAATCTGAGGGATATCCTTAACAACACCATCAACCTCGTCAGGTACGATAAGCAGTTCAGAAAGATAGAGATACATACAGATATAGATGGAGACCCCCGGATCAAGATAGACCCTGACCAGATTCAACAGGTCTTTCTGAACCTGATGCTTAACGCAAGGGATGCAATGCCAGAGGGTGGCAAAATCAATATAATTATAAAGGAGAAAAATGGATTTGTGGAAATGGTATTTTCTGATACAGGCCACGGTATGGAAGAAGATATAAAGGACAAGGTCTTTGATCCCTTCTTCACCACAAAGGGACCATTCAGGGGTACGGGTCTTGGGCTGAGTATATGTTACAGTATAATTAAGGACCATGGTGGTAGTATAACCATTGACTCAGAAAAGAACAGAGGCACAACATTTCATATCAGAATACCTGTGGTAGGGGAGTAGAATGAGCGGGAGTATCCTAATAGTAGAGGATGAAGAGACCCTAAGAGAGTCCCTGAGGAGGGTCTTTACCCGTGAGGGTTATTATGTGGAGGCCACTGCTACTGCAGAGGATGGACTGAAACTCCTTGAGGAGAACAGTTTTGATGTGATAATCGCAGACATCATCCTTCCTGGTATTGATGGTACTGAGATGCTTGAAAGGGTGAAAAATAACAATCCGGAACAGGTCTTTATCCTTATGACAGCCTATGCATCTGTGGATACAGCGGTCAGGGCACTCAGGGCAGGTGCCTACGACTATATAATGAAACCGATCATCCACGAAGAGATAAAACAGGTTGTCAGAAACGCTCTCAGGCAGAAGGACCTGCTGAGACATAAGAGGGTCCTGCAGAGAGAGATAACAAGAACCTACGATCTTTCCCATATAATTGGTGAGAGTCCTGCTATAAAGAGTATCCTGGAGGAGATAAGGAGGGTTGCACCTACAAACTCCACGGTGCTTCTACTCGGTGAGACCGGTACAGGCAAAGAACTCCTTGCAAGGGCGATCCATGACTGTAGCCTGAGAAGGGATGCACCTTTTATTCCCATAAACTGTTCTGCAATACCTGAACACCTCCTTGAGAGTGAACTCTTCGGACATCTCAAGGGGGCCTTTACAGGGGCAACCACCAATAAGAAGGGACTACTGGAGGAGGCAGATGGTGGGACCGTCTTCCTTGACGAGATCGGCGATATGTCGCCAGCGCTTCAGGCAAAGATACTGAGGGTCCTGGAGGAACAGGAGGTGAGGCCTGTTGGCAGTACCCGCTCTAAGAGGGTGGACATCAGATTCGTTGTGGCAACCAATAGGGACCTCCTGGATTCTGTGAGGAGAGGGGAGTTCAGGGAAGACCTTTACTACAGGGTTAATGTCCTTTCCTTTTACATCCCTCCCCTCAGGGAAAGAAGGGAAGATATAAAACCTCTCGTGGAGTTTTACCTCAAGAGGTATTCTCAGGAGTTCAACAAGAGAGTAGATAAGGTCTCGGAGGAGGCCCTCTCCATTCTGATAAGTTACAGTTGGCCCGGGAATGTAAGGGAATTGAAGAATGTGATAGAAAGAGCCGTACTCCTTGCTGATTCAGATACTATACTCCCATCTCATCTGCCAAGGAATCTAACAAGCACTGACAGTTTCTTTGAACAGTGCCTGAATGAGGGGCTCTCCATCGAGGAATACACCAGGGCCTTCATCCTCAAGTACCAACATATCTACAATGAACAGGAACTCGCAGAGAGACTGGGCATAACACGAAAGACACTCTGGGAGAAGAGAAAGAAATGGGGTATAAAGAGACCCTGATCCTGTATGGTTACCCTCTGTAACGTATTCTCTGTTACAGAAGGTTTCATATACAGGTCTTTTATTTCATATTCTCCTTTCTTAGCAATCCTTTTTTCTGGTATAAATATTGCTATAAAAATTGTAAATGATTGAATCCTTTAAGACATACCTGAAGACAGTGCCTCCCTTTGACATCCTTCAGGAGGAAGACCTACAGAAGGTGGCAGGTGTTATAAGTCTGGAGTATTACCCAAAGGGATATAAGATCTTGGTGCAGAACGGTCCACCTGCTGAACACCTGAGAGTAATAAAGAAGGGTGGTGTAAAGATATATGTCACAGACCAGGACTCTAAGGAGATAGTCATTGACTACAGGAGTGAGAGGGAACTCTTCGGTTTTATCTCTCTGGTAAGTTCTGACCGCTCACGTGCCACAGTGCAGACGGTAGAGGAGACGGTGTGTTATCTAATCCCGAAAGATATGGTTATGGAACTCCTCCAGAGATATCCTGTTATCAATCAGTTTTTCTACAGGTCTTTCTTTATCAATTTTATTGACAAGACAAGGGAAGAAACCAGAAAGAGACATCCCTTTTCAGAGAGATCGGGTCATCATCTCATCACAACCACAGCAGGACAACTGGTAAGGAGGCCACCAGTAACAGCGAATACAGAGACCTCAATATTTGATGCCTCAAAAATCATGTCCCGTGAGCGGATTGGCTCTATTGTGGTCATGGAGGGAGGTATTCCTGTTGGTATAGTAACAGACAGAGACCTCCGTGAAAAGGTGATAGCAAAAGGTAGAGGGATCGATCAACCCTTGAGATACATCATGAGTACGCCTCTTATAAGGATAGATGCTGCTGAGCCTGCCTTTGAGGCCCTTTTAAAGATGATAAGATACAATATACACCATCTGGCAGTGGTTGAGAATGGGGGACTTAAAGGTGTCCTCTCCCATCATGACCTTATGCTTCTACAGGGCTCTTCTCCCATGATCCTTGTAAAGGAGATAGAGGAGAGCCAGAGGATAGAAGATCTCTTCGAGATTCGCTCAAGGCTTTTACAAAGTCTAAGGATGTTTTTAATCGAGGGTTTAAAGGTCCAGAGCATACTTGGACTCCTCTCAGAATTTTATGAGAGGATGGTCCAGAAGGTGATCAAACTTATAGAAAAGAGAATTGGCCCCTCTCCCCTTCCATTTACCCTTATTATCTTCGGCGAGGGGGCAAGGCGTGAGATGACCCTTGCCCCTCGCATTATTTTAGGTGTAGTGCTGGAGGATACCAATAAAGTCCCGCTTCTTGACAGAACCATCTCTTACTTCAAAAACCTCTCATCAATACTGACTGAATATTCTGGACAGATTGGCATATCTGGTAAGGACATCCTCCCTGAGGATTTCGTAAAATGCAGACAGCAGTGGTCTGTAGCAATAAAGAAGTGGATATCTTCACCATTCCGCTACAGGGTTCATCCTGAAATCTTTGATGTCAGGTATCTCAGTGGGGATGAAGAGATCTTTCAGGGTCTGTTTGAACCTCTCTTTAATAAGGCAACAAGTGCAACCCTTCTCGGGTATCTCGCATCAGAGACGGTGGAGAATCGTCCACCCCTGGGTTTTTTCAAGAGATTTGTAGTTGAAAAAGGGGGTGAACACAAAAACCAGTTTGACCTCTATCAGAAGGGTATCAGGCCCGTGGTTGATATAATGAGAATCTTCTCCTATGAGGTGGGGTTGAAGAGTATATCCACCTTTTCCAGGATCGAGGATCTGAGGCTTTTAACAGGAAGGCAGATTTTCGCAGATCTTGGTTTTGCCCTTGAGTATATGTTTACCCTCCTTTTACATGAACAGATACAGAAAGAGGAGATGTCAGATGCTGTGGATTCTTTTATAAATCCGGAGAGACTGAGTCCTCTGGAAAAGAAGACCCTCAAGGAGGCATTCAAACTCATTTTTGAGGTATATGAGGAGATTCAGGGGTACTACAGGCCTGCAACTGTATAAAGGTAACCATCCTTCGGATTAATGGGTACTATCTGAAGAACTGCAGAATATACTTGCCTGCCACCAAGAGTATCACAATGGTGAGTATCACTTTGATGGTTCTTTCTGGCATGTACCTCTGGAGTCTTGCACCTGTGTACATCCCTGCAAGTCCCCCTGAACCAAAGAGTATCCCCAAGAGCCAGTCGGGAGGGGCAGTGATCCCACCTTTCAGTGGAACGAGGGTATAGAAGAGGAGACCAGAGATAGAGGTGATAAAGGTGCCCATAAGGGTGGCCCCTGAGACCACATACACGGGTAGATTAATGATGCTGACCAGAAAGGGGGCAATAATAGCACCACCACCTATTCCATATATACCTCCCACCACTCCTACAACCAGAGACAGTACAAACACAACAGGTGTACTGAAGGAGGCATCTCTGTCAAGGAATCGGAAACTCACCCTTCTTAGAGAGTATCGCACCTCGGAGATACGAAAGACTGTATCCGGGTATTTACGCCCTCTCAGAGGGCTGTCGCCTCCTGTCTGTAGAGGTCTTTCTCTGATGTCCCTGTATAACCTGTACCCGATATAGAGCAGAACTACCCCAACAAAAAACTTGAACCTGCGTGGGTCAGGCAGATAGGTGATCCTGAGGATATATCCAAAAAAGACACCAGGCAATGTCCCGACAATTATGCAGATCGTGAGAGGCCAGAGCATTCTCCTCTCTTTTATGTATCTATACACACCCCCTGGTATACCTACCAGGTTGTAGAGAAAATTGGTTGAACTCACCGATGGTGAGGTAAATCCCAGTACACTCATCTGAAAGGGCATCAGGAGAAAGGCACCTGACACGCCAGCCATGGATGTAAAAAGGGATATAAGAAACGCAACCAGAGGAGGAAGAAACCAGTATGTCTCAATACCAGCAACAGGAAAGGTTATTTTTAAAAATTCCATTTATTAATATATCATAAAGTGTTTGGTACGGGTCAGTTATGCGTAGCATCCCCGGATTTGCCGATAGAAATAGTTGTTTTTGCGGCAGAAACTCGGCCCTGAAAAATCTCTGATTTTTCAGGGATCCCAGCCTCAAAACAGGATTTATGCGACAATTTTTAATCAAAAGACTCCAACCCTTTTTCACCTAATGGGTGAAACGCCATTAGATTTGCCACGGCACTTTTGGTGTCGCTGAAATCCTGATTTTTCGGCAGGGGTTCCCAGGAAAATCGTGGATTTTCCTGGGCTGAGTTCCTCTGCCCCACAAGATCTTCTGATCTTGTGGGGACCCCCTGCCACCTTCCAAAGTTTTGATTGAAATTCTATCGGCAATTTAGGAGAGTATCCCTAAAATTGACAATAGAAATGGGTGGTTTTACGGCAGGGAGGGCCCACAAAATCATAGATGAAAATATCCCTCTCCTTCAAAGGAAGAGGGTGTTTCACCTGTTAGGGTTGTTTTTTTGTTTTAGTTGCCTGGTTAATAATCTGGGACGATTAAAATTGATTTGTGAAGAAGACAGAGGAGAGGAACAGGAGAGGGGATGGGCCCCTCTCCATGTTAATTTATCCTTTCCTTCACAAGGACATCCACCACAGAGGGGTCTGCAAGGGTTGTGGTATCCCCAAGGTCCTCAATGTCGCCCCTTGCTATCTTTCTGAGGATCCTCCGCATTATCTTTCCACTGCGTGTCTTGGGAAGTCCTGGTGCAAACTGGATCTTGTCAGGCTTTGCTATAGGCCCAATGACTGAGCGGACATGGCCAGCAAGGATGTTCCTCAATTCCTCGGAGGGATGATGTCCGTCCTTTAATACCACATAGGCATATATCCCCTCACCTTTCACCTCATGGGGATAACCCACCACGGCTGCTTCAGCAACTGCCTCATGACTCACCAGGGCAGATTCCAGTTCAGCAGTGCCAATCCTGTGACCGGATACATTCAGGACATCGTCTATCCTTCCCATTAACCAGAAGTCACCGTCCTCATCCACCCTTGCACCGTCTCCTGTAAAGTATCTACCAGGGAACCTGCTGAAGTATATCTCCTTTACCCTCTTGTTTTCAGGGTCTCCGTAGGTTCCCCTCAACATGCCGGGCCAGGGCTTTTCAATTACGAGATAACCTCCCTCATTCACATCTGCAGGGGTGCCATCCTCTTTAAGGACTCTCGGAACAACCCCAGGGAAGGGTCTGTTGGCAGAGCCCGGTTTAAGGGTCATTGCCCCCGGTAGTGGAGTAATCAGGATTCCACCTGTCTCTGTCTGCCACCAGGTATCAACGATGGGGAGTTTGCCTTTACCAACATGTGTGTGATACCACATCCAGGCCTCTGGATTTATGGGTTCACCCACAGTGCCGAGCAACCTCAGGGAGGAGAGGTCATACCTGTAGACCCATTCTTCACCCTCTCTCATAAGGGCCCTTATAACCGTGGGTGCAGTATAGAGTATGCTTGCCCTGTGTTTGTCAACGATCTCCCAATACCTGCCCGGGTTTGGATAGGTCGGAATACCCTCAAACATCAGAGAGGTGGCACCAGCACACAGCGGTCCATAGACTATATAACTGTGACCTGTGATCCAGCCGATATCGGCAGTACAGAAGTGTATATCTTCCTCATGATAGTCAAATATCCATTTGAAGGTGAGGGTGGTATAGAGGAGGTATCCCCCTGTGGTATGGAGTACGCCTTTGGGTTTTCCGGTAGACCCTGACGTGTAGAGAATAAAGAGGGGGTCTTCTGCGTCCATAACCTCTGGCTCACAGTAGTTCTCAATGTCTTCTCTGCATATCTCTTCATGCCACCATAAATCTCTGCCCGGCTCAATATCTACATCTCCGGCAGACCTTTTCACCACTATCACCTTCTCTATTGTTGGACACTCAAGGAGGGCCTCATCGGAGTTTGCCTTGAGGGGTACCTTTCTTCCGCCTCTAATACCCTCATCAGCGGTTATGAGCATCTTCGCCTCACAGTCGTTTATCCTCTCCCTCAGGGACTTTGCAGAAAAACCACCAAATACAACACTATGGATCGCCCCGATCCTCGCACAGGCAAGCATCGCAATCGGCAGTTCGGGGATCATTGGCAGATAGATGGTAACCCTGTCTCCCTTCTTGATACCATGCTTCTTCAGGACATTGGCAAAACGGTTGACCTCTGTAAATAGTTGCTGGTAGGTATAGGTCTTGTAATGACCATCATCAGACTCCCAGATGATGGCAGCCTTATTCTTCCTTGCATTATTCAGATGCCTGTCGATACAGTTGTAGGAGGCATTCAATTTGCCACCGATAAACCACTTCACATAGGGTTTCTCAAAGTCATACTCAAGGACCCTGTCCCACTCCCTGTACCAGTGCAGGTGTTGCCTTGCCATATCGGCCCAGAAACCCTCAGGGTCTTCAATACTCTTTCTGTAGAGTTGTTCATACTCCTTCATACTCTTGATATGAGCCCTTTCCGAAAACTCGGGTGGAGGAGGAAAGGATCTCTTCTCCTCCAGCAGTACATCAAATCCCTTCTCGGCCATGACTACCTCCTTTCAGAATTCTCCAAAGGCCCTATTGGCCCTATATCTTGTAGACGGCATGCAGGATGGAGAAGGGTATTCAAGAAACGTACCAGAAGTTGGGTGCTTGTAAAGGTAAGGAAATCAAGCAGTTACTGGTTGAAGCCTCTCCCTGTGTTACCAATGGTAACCTTCAGGGTAGTTATTTGGTAACACGATAGTCTGCCTGTAACTGTCCACAGGCAGCAAGGATATCTGCCCCCCTGCTCTTTCGGACAGGGGCTGTCATGCCAGCGTGAAGAAGTATGGATTGAAATCTGTAGACCTGTTCCTGCTCAGGTGGCTCAAATTCAGAGCCACTGTAGGAATTAAAGGGGATGATGTTAACCTTGGCTGGTAACCCCATCAGTAGTCTGACGAGCCTTCTGGCGTCCTCATCAGAATCGTTCACCCCTTTTATAAGGACATACTCAAAGGTGATCCTCTCTCTCTTCTTGAGGGGAAGGTCTCTGCATGCCTGCAGAAGTTCCTCTATGGGGTATCTCCTGTTTATTGGCATGAGACGGTTGCGGACTGAATTGGTTGTGGCATTCAGGGATATGGCTATCTTAACAGGTGGTATCCCCAGTTTCTCATCTCTCAACCTTCTCAGTTCTGGCACAACCCCGGCGGTGGAGAGTGTGATCCTCCTGGGTGAAAACTCCAACAGTTTTGTGATCCTTCTGAGCGCCTCTGCAACCTCTTTGAGGTTCATAAGGGGTTCACCCATGCCCATAAACACGATATTTGTTATCTTCTGCTGGCTCAACCTCCTTACAGATATATACTGATCAACAATCTCATAGGCCTTCAGATTTCTCCTTAACCCCATCCTACCAGTGAGACAGAAGGCGCATCCAAGTGCACAGCCTACCTGGGACGAAACGCAGAGAGTGATCCTCTTGCCTTCCTCTGGGGACTCAGGTATAAGGACACTCTCAATCCTTTCACCATCTTCGAGACCGAAGAGGAACTTCTCGGTTCCGTCTGAGGAGGTGAGCCTTTTGAGGGGTTGGAGATTACTGATGTATGAGTCCTTTCTGAGGGATTCACGGAGGCTGATGGGCAGTTCGGTTATCTGGTCCAGACTCTCTGCACCCCTTCTGTATATCCAGTGCAGGAGTTGTCTGGCCCTGTAGGATGGGAGACCTCTTTCCTGAACAAACCTGAGGAGTTCCTCTTCCCTCAGGGCCTTCAGGTTTATCATCTCTCAGGTGCCCATCTGCCAACTCTTCAGATAGCGGTTCTGCTGTCTGGTAAGGGTGTCTATCCTGATGCCCATCGCCTGGAGTTTCATGGATGCTATTGTACTGTCAATTTCCCGGGGTACCGGGTAGACCTTTCTCTCCAGTTTCTCCCCCTCCCTCAACAGATAAAGGACCGACAGTGCCTGGTTGGCAAAACTCATATCCATCACCTGAGATGGATGACCCTCTGCTGCAGCCAGGTTTATGAGTCTCCCCTCTCCAAGGAGATAGATCCTCCTGCCATCCTTCAGTGTGTACTCCTCTACAAATTCCCTTATTCTCCTGACCTTGTTTGACATCGTCTTTAAGGCATCAATGTCTATCTCCACATTAAAATGGCCTGAATTACACACCATTGCACCGTCCTTCATAACCCTGAAGCAGTGCCTGTCTATCACATTTATATTGCCGGTCACTGTTACGAAGATATCGCCTATCTTTGATGCTTCCCTGATGGGCATTACCTCAAAGCCATCCATGGTGGCCTCCAGTGCCCTTAGAGGCTCCACCTCTGTCACCACCACCCTTGCTCCCATCCCCTTTGCCCTCATTGCCACTCCCTTACCACACCATCCATATCCACACACAACGAATACGGAGCCTGCAATAAGTCTGTTGGTGGCCCTGAGGATCCCGTCTATGGTGCTCTGTCCTGTACCATAGCGGTTGTCAAAGAGGAACTTGGTGTAGGCATCATTTACCGCCACAATCGGATACCTCAGTACCCCTTTCTCAGCCATGGCCCTGAGCCTTATCACCCCTGTTGTTGTCTCCTCTGTCCCCCCCACAACCTCCTCTATGCCTCTGCCCTTTTTGTGTAAGGTTGAGACCAGATCAGCGCCATCGTCCATTGTTATCTGTGGTCTTATAGAGAGTACCGAATTGATGTGCCGGTAGTACCTCCTGCTGGTCTCACCCTTCACTGCGAACACGGGAACCTTCATATACCTTACAAGTGCAGCAGCCACATCGTCCTGGGTGCTTAGTGGATTTGAGGCACATAGGGCAACCTCTGCACCTGCAGCCTTGAGGGTCTGTATGAGACAGGCAGTCTCGGTTGTAACATGAAGACACGCCCCAATCCTCACACCCCTTAGCGGCCTTTCCTTGCTGAACTCCTCTCTTATCATCCTCAAAACAGGCATCTGCATCTCTGCCCACTCGATCCTGAGCATCCCCTTCTTTGCGAGGGAGATGTCCCTGATGTCATACTTCATACCTTCCTCCTTATATCCCGGCCTGTTCTCTCAGGGTATCTGCCATATCTGTGGCCTCCCATGTGAAGTCCTCATCATTTCTGCCAAAGTGACCATAGACAGCGGTCTTCTTGTATATGGGTCTTCTCAGATTCAATTTATCGATTATGCCCTTAGGGGTCAGATCAAAGTTTCTCTTTATCAACTCCACAATCCTGTCAGTTGGGACCCTTTCTGTCCCGAAAGAGTCCACCATGATTGATACGGGTTCCGGCACACCGATCGCATAGGCTATCTGGACCTCTACTCTACTTGCCAGTCCTGCTGCCACTATGTTTTTTGCAATATACCTCGCCATATAGGCACCAGATCGGTCAACCTTTGTAGGATCCTTACCGGAGAAGCATCCTCCACCATGTCTTGCCACCCCTCCGTAGGTATCAACTATTATCTTTCTGCCGGTAAGTCCGGTGTCACCCATCGGTCCACCCACTACGAATCTGCCGGTGGGATTGATATGATAAACCACATTCTCTTCATCCAGCATCTCTGCCGGTACAACCGGCTTTATAACCTTCTCTATAATATCCTCTCTGATCTCCTTCAGGGTAACATCCGGGTTATGCTGAGCAGATACGACTATTGATGAGACCCTGAAAGGCCGTCCATCTCTGTATTCGATGGTTACCTGCGTCTTCCCGTCAGGGCGGAGGTATCCTATGATGTCCTTCTTTCGGACCTCTGCAAGCCTCTGAGCCAGTTTATGTGCGAGCATGATAGGCATAGGCATCAGTTCAGGGGTCTCATCACAGGCAAACCCGAACATGAGCCCCTGGTCTCCTGCTCCACCCACGTCAACCCCCATAGCGATATCGCTTGATTGCCGATCTATAGCAGTTATGACCGCACAGGTTTCATAGTCAAACCCATATTTTGCCCTTGTATATCCCACATCCCGAATCGTCTCTCTCACAAGGTCTGCAATGGGGACATAGCAACTGGTTGTGATCTCACCAGATACAAAGGCAAGACCTGTGGTGACCAGCGTCTCACAGGCAACTCTACCGTAAGGGTCTTCCTTCAGGATTGCATCCAGTATCGCATCTGAGATCTGGTCTGCCACCTTATCAGGATGCCCTTCTGTGACTGACTCTGAGGTAAAGAAGTAGTTTCCCTTCAGCATGGCTCACCTCCTTCCAGTGGTACAATGAATTAATATCATAACATAATAGAGGATTGAAATGCTTTCTGTTTGATTTTTAGAGAAACCAGATGCTATACTTTTACAGTCTCTAAGGGCTCTTTGAGCCATGAAATCTTAAGGAAAGGAGGTGAATAGGTGGGTAGTGTTAAGAAGTGGCGAAAGAAAAAGATAAATAAACATAAGCATAGAAAACTGAGAAGAAGAATGAAACACAGGAGATAAAAAAGGAGAGATAGATGAAAGAGGAAAGGATACTTCAGGAGAGAATAAGGTTGCTTGAAAAGGAGGTTGAAACCCTCTCCACGGAACTCCAGAAGTTGAACGGTCTCCTTTCTGAGTACAGGGATATGGAACTTGAATTAAAGGGGATCAAACTATTTCTGGGCAGAATCTTCCCGGAATTCAAGAGCCAGTTTCCAGAGATATTGAGAAAATTGAAGAACCACTGAAAGAACCGATCTTCTTCAGGAGGGGAAAAGGTCCCTTAATCGTCTTTGTACACGGCCTTGGTATGAACCTTGAGTTCTGGCGCTCTCCTGATAAAGTGGCTGTTATGGGGGGTCTGACAAAACTATCCACTCTCTTGATCAAAAGGGATCTTTCTTACTACCAGGGAAGAATAGTCCATTCTGCACCACATGATTTAAGCCTCTGCACAACCTATCATGATGTGATAAAGGAGGGGTTTTCTGTGCTCCTTTACTCACAGAAGAGGCCTGCTGCTGAGACAGAGGTGCTGGTGGATGAACTCTCGGACCTGCTGAGAGAGTACCTGGATGAGGTGAGAGATGGTGTGGTCTTTATAACCCACAGCAGGGGAGGTATCGTGGCCAGAGGCGTGTTGAAAAATATGTCAATACCCTGTCTCGGTTTTGTCAGCATAGCGACACCACATCGGGGAACCAGGGTGGCCACTGTGGCCTCCTATCTTGGAGGCCTGAACGGCGTTCTCAGGCCCCTTCTGGAGAGGACAAAGGAGAGAGGTGTTATGATGAAGGCGATTGGCTCTACAGTTGACCTCCTCTGCAGTAAGGCGATAAGGGAGTTGAGGCCTGACAGCCCTGTCCTCCTCTCACTGGATGGTGAGGAACTGAGGGGGTGCAGGGTCCTTTCCATAGGGGGTACAGACCCCACATTCCTGGTCTTTTATAAATGGCATGAAAGTTGCAAAAAATATAAAGAGATGTTCTCTATCCCGGATATAGCAGGAAGGCTGATTCCTAAAAGACTGTTACCTGAGGAGTTAAAACAGGGTAGGGGAGATGGGCTTGTTACTGCAGAGAGTTCTGAGGCCCCTTTAGCATACAGGCACTACAACTTTCCTTTAAACCATGCAGCGCTGCCATTTCATCCCGATGTGAGGGGGGTCATCCTCAGGTTTCTGGGGGAAGTTGTATGACTGTGCTCGAAATCCCTCTGTTGATTTTGTGTCTGGCCCTCTTCCTGAGCACTTACCTCTTTTACAGAAAATATGTAAATGAGAGGAAGAAACTCCAGCAGTCCATCAAGAGGATCAGGGATGTAAGTATCATAAATGAATACATCTCCCTCCTAAATTCAACGCTTCAGAGGGAAGAGGTGCTGGACATAGTGGTGGAGAAGGTTAAGGAACTCCTGAAGGCGGAAAAGTCTGCAATTATACTGGTTGAAGAAGGCAAAGTGAGAGACTTTTATTCATCCCTTGGGCCGACAGGACAGTGTAAGACGGAACTAACCGGTACTGTCAGGGAGGTGTTTTCCAATCTCTGTACTATCAGGACTGATGACCTCTACAGTCATGACAGGTTTAAATGCCTTCCGAAGGAGCACCCGCAGATAAAGAGTGTGCTTATGGTGCCAATACTACTGAGGGGTAAGCCTCTGGGTGTGGTTATAGCAGCAGACAGACAGAATGGTGGGGCCTTTACTGCTGATGATGAGGACCTCCTGCTCAACTTCGCCTTCCATGCAGCCCTTGCACTGGAGAAGGTGGGGTTTTATGAGGAGGTAAAGAACATGGCATCACGGGATGGTCTGACAGGTCTGCTGAACCACAGGACATTCCAGGAGAGGCTGAAGGAGGAGATTGACAGGGCCAGGAGGTTTGGTCAGCCACTATGTCTGCTGATGATGGATATAGACAGATTTAAGGATTTTAACGACACCTTCGGGCATCTGATGGGAGATGAGATCCTGAGAAGGATCGGTGGCATACTGAGCCAGTGTTTGAGGAGTATAGACATCGCATGCAGATACGGCGGTGAGGAGTTTGGAGTGATACTGCCGGGTGTAGACATTGAAGGTGCGAGGACAGTGGCTGAAAGGATAAGGAGAGAGGTGGAGGGCCTGAAAATCCCGACAGATGGTGGAAGGCATGGTGTTACAATAAGCATAGGGATCGCCACATTTCCAGAGGATGCCGAGACAAGGGAAGAACTGATAGACAGGGCAGACAAGGCTCTCTACCTCGCAAAGAGGACCGGGCGTAACAGGATCTGTACATACAGGGAAGAGGAGTATGAAGATATGTACAGGCTTTAGAGTCTTATACCCCTCTTTTTGAGTGTCTTTGGATCAAGATTAAATGCCTCTAAGAAACGGAATATCCGGTTCCTGGGAGGGATGTTCGAGATAAAGGCCACCGCAAGTAGAGCAAAGAAGACCAGTTTTGCCCGTGGGTGAACCCCAAAGTAACTGGCGATTGCAAGTACAACAAATGCACCCACCAGATAGAGCATCCTCTCATAGGCATCATCCAGTAGCCTTTTAAACTCAAAAAAGATCGGCTTTTCAAGTTCAGGAAAGGCATCAGGACCTACTTGATCGAGGCCCTTCTTTCTCACCATATACATATAGAGTATTATAAGGGCAGCCAACAGATATAATGTGGTCTCTGGAGTCATCGGAGATAACTCAGGAGAGGGTTACCCCCTCTCCTGAGGGTCTATGGTGCCTCCTTTAATGCATCCTCGACATTTTCATAACACCTCTTCTTCTCCTCCTCTGTCAACTGAGAGGGATCCTTGAGGTCACTCACCCTGCAGACAAACTCCTTGCCTGACCTATCTCTCACTATAACAAACTGGGTTGCGGTAGACTCGGTGATTTCCGGTTTCTTCTCCTCAGACATTCGTGATCACCTCCTTATAATGGGGTATGGGGGTCACCCCCATACCCCATTATACCATTTTTTACTTCACGTACTCAGCAATGTTCGGTGGGGTCATACCATGATGGAAGAGGTATCCAATCAGGATCGCCACAGGAATAACGAAGCAGAACAGGGAGACGAAGTATACCCAGACCATCTTACCGAACTGGGCCTCGCGGAGTTTCTTGAAGTCAGTGATTATACCAAGGCTCATGAAGGTGAGCATGAAGAAGAGTTTCCTCATCCCTTTTTCAACAGGCACCATACCTGACTTTACATTCTTCAGAAATGCCTTAGCCTCAGGGGCACCTGACTGACCGGGTCCGAAGAACAGTGCAAGCAGGAAGAACCAGCAGAAGAAGTAACCCAAGACGAACTTCGGGAACCTGTGCCAGATCTCAGAGGCAGGGACCTTTTCCCCCGGTCGTCGTTCAAACTTATATACCCAGACTACAGCAAGAAGGAATGCCCAGATGCCTATGAACATGTCAATCCAGACCTTTGTCATAACTGCACTTGCGGTTATGATACCCTCAGGCCACTTAACGGCACCGTTTGTCTCTATCTCTATCTTTGTCCTCATAAACTCATCCAGGAGTTCTCCTGCAGCAGCGTCTGCACCGTCTGTCTTAACCGCCATTCCCATGGAGGCACCTGCCACAAGGGGGTCCTTTGTGCCGGGCCATACATAGGTGAAGAACCCGGGCAGTATTATCAACTCAATCACTGCCCAGATCACAACCAGAGCAGAGACCATAATGGCCACAACCGGCCTTGCCCTGACCGCTGCACCTGTGGCCACTGCAGCAGAGACACCGCATATGGAGATGCCTGAGGCGAGGGTAGCAGCAGTCTGCCTTGGCAGTTTAAATATCTTTCTTGAAATGGTGTACACACCAGGCCAGAATACCAGGTAGGCGACAATGGTCGCAGCAGCACCTGCCACAAAGAGGTCAAAGGTGAGCCCTGCTGCCTCTTTGCCGAGTTTCTGGGACATGCCAGCCAGTTTTATCGGCAGGTAGCCCAGTTTTGCACCGAGGGTCACGATGGCGGTCTTTATGTACCACTCTGGCTTTGCAGCCACACTCAGATAGTTTGCCGCCCCCTTAAAGAAGTTTCCGATTATCAATCCCACAATCAGGGCGATTATGAAGGAGGCACCACCCCCCATATTCAGTGAGAAGTCAAGTCCATATTTGTGCCTGTTCACCTTTGTGGCAGCGATAAAGGCGTGATGTCCGATAAACCAGCAGGCGATGGTGAGGAAGTAGATGATGGTGAACCCAATTGCATACCTTTTTACGTCCCACTTCATGAAGGCAGCACCGATTGTCAGTGCTATCCCGAAGATCACATAAGACCAGATAACACTCCACCAGCCGAGGCCCTTGTAGAAGTCCTTTGCATGGGCACTGTACTTCTTACCAAGGGCATAGAAGGCATGGCTTATCGCACCCTTACCACCTTCTGCTGGGCTGAAGACCCACTTTGTGGGATAGGTCATCCATCCCACCAGGTCTACACCAAAGACGTTCAGGAGCCCCAGGAAGAAGAAAAACAGGGCAATCCAGACAGCCCACCAATCCTCGGTGCTTAGCATACCCGTGTACCATCGTCTTTCAGGATATTGTGCCATTTAATGCACCTCCCTTGTTCTAAGTTTTGATCTCAAGGATCCTGTCAAAATAGTGCTGTGCGTATGGGCGTATCCACTCAGGGATAGTCCTGTTGTCAAAGTACATATAGACCCTGAAGGTGTCACCTCTGGAGAGGGATTCTCTGGACAGTACATACCTCCTCACATTCTGGTCAAGTTCGTCCAGGCTGTTCCCTCGAAAGGTAAAATCGTCATTTGAAGCAACCCACTGCCTCCCATCATGCCATATGTTGAGTCTGATGGCCTTCATGATCAGTGAAGTACAGAGGTGGGAACTACCAGAAGACCAATAACAAGGGCTATTACCGCTGCAATTAGGCTGCCCACCACAAGCCATGTCTCGGTGCCAACCCACTCCTCAGCACCTGCCATCACATCCTCTGCCTCAAGGGCACTAACTGAAAGAGTCTCTTTCCTCTCGGTTGCCTTCTCTTCTGCCATAAAATCACCTCCTTTGACAGGATTTGGTTTTGATCTCAGAAGATCTCACATTTCACCCCCTTCCCCACGGAATTCAACGATGATATAAGCAATAGAGATGCCAGATTCCTGGAATCCGAAAATCCTTTAATTACAGGAGGTTTTAAGAAAGAAAGGCCTTCTGGTGCAATATTTTTATTGCACTACTGTCAAGAAGAGATTGCATCCCTGAACTCAGAGGACTGGATGTTGTATTTCCTCATCAACTGCTGAAGGGCCTGTCTCTCGAGGCCGGCCAGTTGGGCTGCCCTGGTGACATTGCCTCCTGTCCTCTGCAGTAGATTCCTTATATAACCTGTGGTGAAGTCCTGCAGGAGTTTCTCTTTCGCCTTTCGGTACTCCAGTGTAAAAAGGCTACCAGGTGCTGCAATGTGAGGTTCCCTTGAATCAGGGACCTCCAGGTCCTTTCTGCTGATCAATCCTCCCTGAGAGAAGATGACCGCCCTCTTAATCAGGTTCTGCAGTTCTCTCACGTTTCCCTTCCAGGGTTTCTCCATCAGGTAGTGCAGGGCGTCTCTTGTGAAGCCCTCTATATCTCTTCCATACTGTATGGAGAACTCCCTCAGGAAATGTTCAGCCAGAAGGGGTATATCCTCCCTCCTTTCTTCCAGTGATGGCATCCTGATCGTTATCACATTGAGCCTGTAGTAAAGATCCTCTCTAAAGGTTCCATCCTTTATCTTCTTTTCCAGGTCCTGGTTTGTGGAGGCTATAACCCTCACATCTACCCTGATGGTTTCTGTATCTCCCAGGGGCTTGAACTCCTTGTCCTGTAGAAACCTGAGGAGTTTGGTCTGTACAGAAGGGGGTATGTCCCCTATCTCGTCAAGGAAGAGGGTACCGCCATGGGCGGTCTCTATGAGCCCCTTTTTGTCGTGAGTGGCAGAGGTGAAGGCCCCTTTACGATATCCGAAGAGTTCACTTTCAAGTATGGTCTCTGGCACAGCAGGACAGTTTACAGTGATGAAAGGTCCCTTCTGTCTATGACTCAGACGGTGGATGGTCCTTGCAGCCAATTCCTTGCCGGTGCCGGTGTCACCCAAGATGAGGACTGTCTCGTCTGTATCAGCCACGGCCCTGATTTCCCTCAGTACCCTCTTGATCGCCTCTGATTCCCCTATCAATTCCTTCCTGAGGGTGCTGAGTCTCACCTCCTCTTCAAGCCGCCTCTTCTCGCCCAGGAGTCTCCGGTAGTCAAGGGCCCTTTTGACTGTATAAATAAAGCGTTCATTATTTACAGGCTTTGTAAAGAAGTCATAGGCACCTATCTTCAATGCCTCCACTGCCATCTCCACGGTACCGTAACCGGTGAGGATTATTACCGGGACATCCCTGTCCCTGTTCAGCATTTCCCTTAAGACCTGCATCCCGTCCGAGCCGGGCATCTTTATATCAAGCACCACCAAGTCTGGTGAGTCCTTGGTGAATATATGGAGAGCCTCTGTGCCGTTCTTTGCCTGTAATACCTCAAGGTCGAGGTGCCTGTTCAGGAGCCTGCTCAGTAACCTGAGCATATCCTCTTTATCATCCACTATAAGGACCCTGCCTTCCATAATATAGTATTATAGCATCCTACGGGGTATGCCCCGGTGCAACAGGGAGACAGACAGTGAAGGTGGACCCCCTCCCGACCGAGGAGTCCACTCTTATCTGTCCCCCGTGCTCCTTCACTATTCCATAACTTATGGCGAGACCAAGGCCAGTGCCTTCTCCAGGCGGTTTTGTGGTGAAGAAGGGCTCAAATATTCGGCTGAGATGTTCTTCAGGGATTCCGTGACCGGTGTCTGAGACCTCCAGACAGACCTGTTCTCCTTCAGGTTCATAGCAGGTCCTGATCCTTACAATCCCCTTTCTCTGAACCGCCTGTATCGCGTTCAGTAGGATGTTCATTATCACCTGGCGTATCTTGTCAGGATCGACCATTACAGATGGTACATCCTCAAGTCGTTTTTCAAGGATGATCTCCTTTTCCTCTATCTGATACAACAGCAGTGTTATCACCTCTTCCACCAGTTGATTCAGGTCTGTGGGTTCTGGCCTTGATGGGCTCTGGCGTGAGAACTTCAGGAGGTCCTCTACGATCCTCTTACATGCCTCGGCATTCTTGTATACCGCACGGAGGTCCTCTTTCAATTCCTGGGGCAGGCCGTCTTCAGACAGGAGCATTCCTGTGTAACCCATTATGATCCCGAGGGGATTGTTTATCTCATGGGCAACTCCTGCTGCCAGTTGGCCGAGTGAGGCGAGTCTTTCTGCCTCTACCATCTGCCTCTGCAGTTGTTTGTAGCCTGTGATATCCTTTATTATCGCCTCATAGCCACAGAACTGGTCCTTCTCGTCATACCTGAGGGTGGCAGTGATGAGGACATCCACCTTTCTGTCGTCAACTCCGACCAGTGTAGTCTCATAGTCCTTCACAAACCCCTTCACCTTCATCTGGTTCACAAATTCAGAATAGGCCCTCCTGTCCTCAAAGAGATCATAGAGGGTCTTTTCCCGTACCAGTCTCTCCTTACTCTTACACCCAAAGAGTTCAAGACCTGAGGGATTTATCTCTTCAATGAACCCATCGCAATCAGCAACTACTATTGTATCCTTGGAGCCTTCAAATATTCTTCTGTACTTGGTTTCAGAGACCCTGAGCCTCTCCTGAGACTCTCTCAGGTAACGCATCATCTGGTTGAAGGCCTCTGCGAGTTCACCTATCTCATCCTTTGTTCTCACCTCAAACCTCGCATTCAGTCCCTTCTCACCCTCCACCACGGACTTGAAGAACCTGCTCACCCTCTTTATAGGTCTTACCGCCACCCTGTTGATATAGTAATTGAGTGTGATAAAGAGGAAGAAGACACCAACAAGACCGGTCATAAATATGGACAGTACAATCTGGCTTATTCTTGAGAAGGCCCCCTCAAGGGGGATCGCAACTGAATCCACCCCGATCACCTCTCCCGGGGTTTCATAAAAACCTCCCTTGGTGCCGTATTTTTCTATGATCTCTCTCGGTGCATCCTCCGGTCTGCCGTGGCACTGCATGCACCGTTGTTCGAGCACTATCGGCCTTGCCTGGATGTAGTACTTTTGGCCATCTAAGGTCACTATCTCCTGATATCTCTCCAACCCCTTTTCTCTGAACAGTTTTATATACTTCTCTTCCAGAGAGGTCGCCCTGTTTGCCGGGTTTCTCGGGTTTATGGAGACCCTCCGGTATCGGAATTCCGGAAAGTCCTCTTTGAAGTTCTCCATTATGTTTCTTGTAACAAAGGAGACTGACATCCCCTCGAGGACAAACTCTCCCTCAGGCAGGACATGAAAGAGTTTTGGCCTGAGGGTCTCACGGACATACCTCTGGGTTGCCTCTATAGCAGTAAAGAGCATATCGGTCTTTTCATAGGTGTGTTCTATCACTGTGCCCTTCAGGTTGGTGTAGATGAGTATGTTGAAGAGGCACCAGAAGAGGATGATTATAATCCCTACTCCGAGGAGGAACTTGGTGGTAAGGCCGAGGTCTCTCAGGACCCTCATCTCAGGCATCAAAACTGTCTGAGAAACCTCAGGTCATTCTCAAAGAAGAGCCTTATGTCATCTATCCCATATCTGAGCATCGTTAGTCTCTCAACACCCATCCCAAAGGCAAAGCCCCTTACCTTCTGTGGGTCATACCCCACTTCTTCAAAGACCCTCGGGTGTACCATACCTGAACCAAGGACCTCAAGGTAGCCTGTTTCCTTGCAGACTCTGCATCCCGAGCCCCTGCAAATGATACACCCAATATCCACCTCTGCCGAGGGCTCGGTGAAGGGGAAGTAACTCGGTCTGAACCTCACAGGGGTCTCTTCTCCGAAGAGCCTTTTAATGAAGTATTCCAGCACACCCTTCAAATGGGCAAAGGTGACATCCTCTCCCACCATCAGACCCTCCACCTGGTGAAACATCGGTGTATGGGATATGTCGGCATCACAGCGGTACACCTTACCCGGGGCAATAAACCTGAAGGGCGGCTTTCTCTTCATCATTCCCCTTATCTGTACAGGAGATGTGTGGGTCCTGAGGACCACATCGCTCTCCATGGGGTGTGATCTCTGGGGTGCATTTCTGTCTGTTTTTATGTAAAAGGTGTCCTGCATGTCCCTGGCAGGATGGTCCTTTGGTATGTTCAGTGCCTCAAAGTTGTAGTAATCCAGTTCCACCTCAGGACCCTCTTCAACGGCAAACCCCATGCTCCTGAATATCTCTACAATCTCATCTAAGACCTGGGTTACTGGATGTGGTCTGCCAGGGGGCACAAAGGCACCCGGCAGGGTTATATCGATTCTTTCCCTTCTGAGGGCCTCCTCTGCCTCTGTCTTTATGATAGAGGCGCGAAGTGCTTCTATCTCCTGCTCGATAAATCTCTTTAACTCATTCAGTCTCTTACCCCAGAGGGGTCTTTCCTCCTTTGGTAGACTGCCAAGGTTCTTCAGTTGTTCGGTGATGATTCCCTTCCTGCCCAGAAACCTTGCCTTCAGGTTATTCAGGGCAGGAAGGGAATCAACCCCTTCTTTCTGATTCAGAAAATCCTCTTTGATCCGGTCAATATCGATCATCTCTTAGATAGCAAGGGCCTCTTTCACCCTGGTGGCTATCTGCTCAAAGGCTGCGGGGTCATTGTAGGCGAGGTCGGCCAGGACCTTTCTGTCCAGACCTATACCAGCCTTTCTAAGGCCATTGATAAACTGGCTGTAGGTGAGCCCCATCTGTCTCGCTGCTGCATTGATCCTAACAATCCAGAGCCTCCGGAACTCCCTCTTCTTTGCCCTTCGGTCCCTGTAGGAGTACTGAAGGGCATGTTCAACAGCCTGTTTGGCAACCTTGTAACAGCGACTCCTGGCACCATAATAGCCCTTGGCCATCTTGAGGATCTTCTTTCTCCTTCTTCTCGTCTTGTAGCCTCCCTTGGTCCTTGGCATCTGGTTCCTCCTCCTTATGCATATGGTATGAGTCTCTTTATCCTTGGTGCATCTGATTTGTCCACCAAGGTGGAGGTCCTGAGCCTCCGTGTCCTCTTTGAGGGCTTACCAGTTAGCAGGTGGCTCTTATTCGCCCTGTATCTCTTTATCTTGCCCGTGCCTGTTAACTTGAACCTCTTTGCAGCACCTCTATGGGTCTTCAACTTGGGCATACCTGATACCTCCTATTTCTTTTTTGGTGATATAACCATTGTCATGCTCTTTCCCTGAAGTTTGGGTGGACTCTCAATGGTGTATGTGCCCTGGAGTCTTTCGATAATCCTGTCCAATACCCTCTTGCCGAGTTCAGGCCTCACTATCTCTCTGCCTCTGAAGAACAGACTCACCTTCGCCTTGTTACCATCCTCAAGAAACCTTATTATGTTTCGGATCTTCAACTCCAGATCGTGTTCATCTATGTTCGGTCTCACCTTCACCTCTTTCACCTCTATGGTCTTTTTGTGGCTCTGTTTTTTGCTCTGCTGATATTTGAACTTCCCATAATCCATTATCCTGCAGACTGGTGGGTTAGCATTTGGGGCCACCTCCACCAGGTCGAGCCCCCTGTCCTCTGCGATCCTGAGGGCCTCCTGCAGGGGTACAATACCTATCTGTTTTCCGTCCACATCAACAAGCCTGACCTCCCTTGCACGAATACGCTCATTTACCCTGTAATCCTGTACTATAGCACCACCTCCTTATACTAAAGGTTCCAGACTCCTGGTCTCCCTCTCCCTCTTTAACCTCTCAATGAGTTCTTCAATGCTGTAGGGGCCTCCCTGAGTACCGTCTCTCCTTCTTACCCCCAGTTTCTGAGAGTCTAATTCCCTGTCACCTATTATAACCGAATAGGGTATTTTTCTTACAGTGGCTACTCTGACCTTGTACCCTACCTTTTCGTTCTCGAAGCCCCTCTCCACTCTGAAATCCTCTTCTTCCAGTTTCTTTGCCAGCGACTCTGCAAATGGGATATGTCTGTCAGCCACAGTCAACAGGGCGATCTGTTGAGGGGCAAGCCATAGAGGAAAGGCCCCTGCAAAGTGTTCTATCAGTATCCCGAAGAACCTCTCGAGGGAACCCATCAGGGCCCTGTGAATCATGATCGGCCTGTGGTCCCTGCCGTCCTGTCCCCTGTAGGTCACATCAAACCTCTCAGGTATATTGAAGTCCACCTGTATGGTACTGCACTGCCAGGGCCTGCCAAGAGAGTCCTTCACCTTTATGTCGATCTTTGGTCCGTAGAAGACCCCTTCACCCGGGTCAATCTCATACTGGAGGCCCTTTTCCCTGAGTGCCTTCTTTAATGCCTCTGTCGCCCTCTGCCAGTTCTCCTCTGAACCCACATACTTCTCTGGCCGTGTAGAGAGATATACCTCGAACTCCCTGAATCCGAAGGTGTTGAGAATAAATAGGGTGAAGTCCAGTACATGCAGCACCTCTGTCTCTATCTGGTCTTCCCTGCAGAATATATGGGCGTCGTCCTGTGTGAATCCCCTCACCCTGAGAAGTCCGTGTAAGACCCCTGACCGTTCATATCTATAAACGGTACCGAGTTCAGCATACCTTATGGGCATCTCTCTGTAACTGTGGAGGGAGGACTTATAGATTGCTATGTGGAAAGGGCAGTTCATTGGCTTGATCTCATACTGTGCCCCTTCAACCTCCATGGGGCTGTACATGTTGTCCCTGTAAAAGTCCCAGTGCCCACTCTTCTGCCAGAGGTCGAGTTTTGCTATATGGGGAGTGTAGAGGATCTTGTATCCGGCCCTGAGGTGCTCCTGCCGCCAGAAGTCCTCAATACACTTCCTCACAATCGCACCATTGGGATGCCACAATACCAGACCAGGGCCTATCTCTTCATTTATACTGAAGAGGTCCAGTTCCCTGCCAAGCCTCCTGTGGTCTCTCCTCTTCACCTCCTCAAGGAATTTCAGATACTCCTGTAGTTCCTCTTCTGTCCTGAAGGCGGTACCATAAATCCTCTGGAGCATCTTATTCCTCTCATCACCCCTCCAGTATGCCCCTGCTACATTGAGTAGTTTAAAGGCCCTGATGCGGCCTGTAGAAGGCAGGTGTGGACCCCTGCACAGGTCGATAAAATCTCCCTCCTGGTAGAGTGAGACCGTGTCGTCCTCTATCTCTTCAAGCAACTCCACCTTGTAGTCCTCTCCCTTTTCTCTGAACAGTCTTATCGCCTCATCCCTTTTCATCACCTTCCGTACAAAGGGGGTATCTGCTGCGATGATCTGTTCCATTCTCTTCTCTATATTCTCTAAGTCCTCGGGGCTGAAGGGCCTCGGGACGTCAAAGTCATAGTAAAAACCGTCCTCTGTTGCTGGGCCTATGGCGACCTTTGCCTCTGGGAAGAGGTCCTTTACCGCATGGGCCATGACATGGGATGTGCTGTGCCTGTATATCTCGAGCCCTTCTGGTGAATCCACCCTTACGGGCTCTACAGTGGCACCATCCTCGACAGAGGCGACCTCTTTGAGGTCAACGAGTTTGCCGTTTACCCTGACAGCCACAACATCATCACTGAGCAGTCTTCTGAGGGCCTCTTCTCTGTTGACCTCTTCCACCCTTTCACCGTCTTTTATCCTGACCATCTACAGGTGCCCTCCTCTAAATTTTTGAAATTTCATTATACCTCAATAAAAAAGGGGATGTAAACAGGTCTTTCTCACCCGTGGATTGATGTTAGACTTTAGTCAAAAGAGATAAATCTGTGATCTAACCGAATATTTGACCTTATTACCAGAAGGTATATTATCCTTAAATAAAGATTAATGACCAAAAGATTTAAAGAAGACAGGGTATTGGTACTCCTTGGCCCCACTGGAGTGGGAAAGACAGAAACTGCCATACTCTTAGCAAAGGCCCTCCGGACAGAGATCATCAGTGCTGATTCCATGCAGATCTACAGGGGAATGGACATAGGAACAGCCAAACCCACAAAAGAGCAGTTATCAAAAGTGAAACACCACATGATAGATGTGGTAGAGCCTTCAGAGGGATACAGTGTGGGCAGATACCTCAAAGAGGTGGCCCCGATCATGGAAGATCTGATGAAGAGAAATAGAATACCCCTCGTTGTGGGAGGCACAGGTCTTTATATAAAGGCGATGACGAGGGGACTCTTTGAGGCCCCGGATGCTGACCCCGAACTGAGAAGGACTCTAAAGGAGATGGAGGAGAGGTCTCCCGGAAGCCTCTATGAGGAACTGAAGAGGCTCGACCCTGAAAAGGCATCAGAACTGAGTCCTTCTGACCTGAGGAGAATAATAAGGGCACTTGAGGTAATCATAAAGACAAAAAGGCCTCTCTCAGAACTCCAGAGGAGCCTTACAAGGCCGCTTCCATACCGATTCATCAAGATAGGGCTCACCCGTGACAGGAGGGAACTTTACAGGATGATCGAAAAGAGGGTTGAAGAGATGTTCAGGATGGGATTGGTGGAGGAGGTAAAGGAACTCCTTAAGAAAAATCCATCAGAGGTGGCGCTACAGGCGATAGGATATAAGGAGGTTGTTCAGTATCTGAGAGGTGAGATGGACTTTGAAGAAATGGTCAGAACTGTGAAGAGGGCAACAAAGGCGTATGCAAAGAGGCAGTTTACATGGTTTAAAAGAGAACCAGATGTCAAGTGGGTTGATATCACGGGCTTGCTCAAGCCAGAAGATATACTGGACAGAATCAGGAAGGAGACTAAACTTTCTGAGATATTACAGCCTCCTTAAAAAGCCTGCATCCTTTCCAGAGATCTCTATGGCCCTCTCTCAATACCTGTGCTGATGTCATATCTGCCTCCCTCTGAAGAGCCCCAGCCCTGAAAACGGGGATCTGTTGTACAAGATTTACCTCAATCCATCATAAAGTTCTGTAACTTTTGTTACTGCTTTTTGAAATTTAAAAATTATAATAATTTACTTAAGGAGATACTGTGAGGAGATACCTGAAGGGTTTAAGGGCAAAACTTCTGGTGGTGCTATTTGGTGGGATTCTCTTAATCACCTCGATTTCATTTTATGTGCAATTTGCAATCCTGAAGAGGAGTATCTACGAAGACGAAAAGAGAAATACCATGGTTATCACCTCCGCACTTTATGCAATCCTTGAGCAGACGATGGCGAAGGGGAGGGTGGATGAGGTGACAAGGGCACTGCAGGAGATAGCAGGGACACCTCCAGTAAGGAGCATCCAGATACTCGGCAGAGATATGGACCCAACATTTGAGGCACGAGGCGATAGAGTTACTGAGAGAGAGACAGTGCTTACCATACCAATAAGATCAAGGACTGTTTGTAAGAGGTGCCATGGTGGTGTTGACCCGATAGGATACCTCAGGATAGGATTCGATTCCACCATCTACAGGGAGAGGTTGTATAGAGAGACCGGTATCACCCTTGGAATAAACTTCTTGATGCTACTAAGTCTCATGATCATGGTTTATGTATGCCTTCAGAAAGGCATCTTTTCAAGGCTCCAGAAGTTGAATACAGCAATGCAGTATTTTGGTAGAGGTAATCTGAGGTACAGGATAGCAGTTAAGGGAGATGATGAGTTGAGCAGGGTTGCAAGGGCCTTCAATGAGATGGCGAGGAATATCTATAAGATAAACTTCAGGTTATATAAGGTGTCCGAGTTGTCTCTACTGCTGAACAGATCCAATTCAACGGATGAGATATTCAGAAAGACAGTTGATTTTATAATGAGGTTCTTTGATGTGAACGGGGCTGACATTGTGTATCGAGACAGTACAGTCGCCTCAGAAGGCAAAATGGAGGGGATAGAGTATAGCGAGCCTATAGTTGTGGAACATGCAGAGGCCGGTTTCATCAGGGTCTCTACATCCAAGGACTTCACCGTAGAGGAACTCTCTGCTCTCAGGATTGTTGCGAATTCGGTCTCCATAGCAATCCAGACACTGGAAGGGGTGAGACCACCACCAGGAGGGTGAGGAAAACTTGTTAAATCAAATTTTTGTCTGTAAAATCAGGGCACCTGTATTGCCTCAAAACCAGATTTATGTGATGAATTTATTACAATCCCCTCTTCCAGAGTTTTGATTGAAATTCTAACGCCAATTTAGGGATCTAATACGGGTAATTTCTGCCAGAGAGTCGTTGTGATATAATAATTTAGTTGAGGCGTGGTGCAAAAATAGAGACACTCATTGAGGCGATCATAGGAGGGGAGGCCCAGAGGTCTGTACAGATCGCTGAGCAACTTCTCAAAGAGGGCCTTACTGTTGAGACGCTGATCCAGGAGGGTCTAACCTCTGCTCTCTATTCTCTCAATACAAAATGTACCAACGAGGATTTCAATCTCCTTGAGATCATGCTTGCCGGCAGGGCGATGATGGCCGTGATGGATAATGTGGTATGCAGGTACCTGCCACCTTCCAGGACGGGTGAGACAAGGCCAGAAAAGACGATTGTCCTTGGCACTATCGAGGGTGATATCCATGAACTGGGCAAACATGTGGTTAAGATTCTGCTCCGTTCAGCAGGTTATAAAGTGATAGATATAGGGAAGGATGTGCCACCGGAGGAGTTTGTATCAGAGGCTATCAAGCATCAGGCCGGCTATATCGGTGTCAGCAGTCTTCTTACCCCGACCCTTCCATCAATAAAAAAGATAAAGGAGATACTGAAGAGGCAGGGGAGGGAGGATATAAGGGTGGTGGCGGGTGGTGCTGCAGTACAGCAGGCCTCTGCTGAGGATCTGAATGTGGACTTTGTATCAGGCAATGCCTTTGATCTGTTGAGATATCTGGATGGGATTAGGGATGAACTCACTTGAACGGGTAATAAAATCCTTAAAAGGAGAGGAGACGGATAGGGTGTCCGTCATTCCCCAGGTCTTCGGGGTGACCGCTAAACTGAGAGGATACAGCCTGTATGAATATGTTACAGATCCATCGGTGGTAGTGGAATGTCAGATAGAGGCGAGAGAGTTGATAGGACACGATGTGGTTTATGCCTTTGTGGACCTAACGGTGGAGGCAGAGGCGATGGGGGCTGAGGTGATATACAGAAGAGATGCCTATCCGGTAGTGAAGGCAACGATTAAGGAGGCCAGCGAGACCGACAGACTCAGGATACCCGAGGTGACCAGAGACGGAAGAATGGCGGTCATACTCGAGTCCTCAAAACGGCTCAGGGACCTGGTTTCAGATACATGCCCTGTGGTGGCCTGTATAGTGGGGCCCCTTACAATAGCAGGTCAATTGCTTGGTATAGAGCCCCTACTTTACCAGATAGTGGATGCACCTGAGGCTGTTGAGACCCTGCTGGACATGACTGAAGAGGTGGCAGGCAGGTTTGGCAGGGCGGTCATTCAGGCCGGGGCACACGGTATCATACTCTTTGATCCCATGGCATCCCCAGTGGTGGTACCAGAGGATGTGTTTGTCAGGATGGAATTGCCAAGGCTCAAGAGACTCTTTCAGACATTCAAAGACAGAGGTGCCCTTTTTAACTGGTTGAGCATCACGGGTAATTGTAAGAGAATCCTTCCATATTACAGACTGACCGGGGCTGATCTTGTTACGGTGGACTATCAGGTGAACCTGTCAGAGGCATATGGTCTCCTTGAAGGGATGGCCCTGACGGGTAATATAAAGCCCTATGTATTCATTTCATCTACCTATGATGAGATAAAGGAAAAGGCAAGAGAATGTCTGCATGAGATGGCCGACTGCAGGGGCTACCTGCTCGGGACGGGCTGTGAGGTGCCTGTAGATGCACCACTTGATGGTGTAAGGGCCCTTGTGGATGCATCAGAGGAGTTCAGGAGAGACCATGTCCGGTGAGCAGAAAACCGAACTTCAGTGGTGTCAGAAGGCACTGAGGAAGGTGCTGAAATTGAGCAATATAATCGGGTATCTACCTGCTGACACTGAGGGCACACTACAGACTGTGGTGAGGGAGGTCCAGGAACTCTACAGACCCGAGTTTTCCGCAGTTTACATGGTGGATGAGATGGGTAGTTTGAGGTTGTCTGCTATTGCAGGGATGGGGCCCTTAGAGGAGATACACAAAAGCGACTCCATGGAGCATTGTCTCGCCCTCCGTGACGGGCTCCCCTATATCGGATGCGACGAGACTGGTTGCCCCAACAGGTCATCTCATAGGCCCCCTTTATACAGCCATATCTGTATACCTATAGTCTCTGCAAGGGAGACCTACGGTGTCCTCTCTCTCACCTTTAAGGAGAGGGATCTTCCAGACAAAGAGGGTATAGAACTCCTCCTCTCCATTGCCAGTCAGACTTCCTCCGCCATACACAGGGAGAGACTCTTTGAGAACCTCAAGAAGGAGAAACAGGAGATCGAGAGGGCCTACAGAAAGATAAAACGGTTGAATGAGTTGCTTCAGGGCAAGATTAATGAACTGGAGGAGACACAACAGAGGCTTGTACAGTCAGAGAAACTTGCTGCCACCGGACTACTTGCTGCAGGTCTCTGTCACGAAATCAACAACCCTCTCAGCGTTGTGTTAAACAGAATTGAGTGCATCAGGATGGAGGCGGGGGAGATGGAAGTACCGGAAGGGTTTATCAGGGACCTTGAGGTGATATATGCCAATCTATCAAGGGTCTCCTCTGTTGTCCAGAACCTCCTGGTATTCTCCAGACACCATCCTGTTAGATTTGAGGTTGTAAATATAAAGGACATCCTGGATGATGTAATGCATATTCTGAAGGACGAACTACTTTCCAGGGGTTGTACTGTTCTAACTGAGTTTTCTGAAAGGGCCTCAACCCTTTATTGTGATAGAGAGAGGATTTGCCAGGTGCTCAGAAACCTCCTCTCTAACGCAATAGATTCAATGCCCGAGGGAGGGAGGATATGGATCTCCACATCACCCTCTGCAAGAGCCGGCTATATTGAGATGGCAGTAAAAGATGAAGGCATCGGGATACCAGAGGAACATCTACCCAGGATATTCGATCCCTTCTTCACCACAAAGCCACTGGGTGAGGGGACAGGGCTCGGTCTGAGTATATGCTATGGGATAGTGAAGGCTCACAGAGGAGAGATAAGGGTTGAAAGCACCCCCCACATCGGCACCACCTTCAGGCTCCTGCTACCTGCCTGTAAGGATGCTTTAGAAGGGAAGTAGCATGGCAAGGGTACTGGTGATTGAGGACGATCTGCAGATGCTTGAGAACTATCGGAGGCTCTTGAAAAGGATGGGGCATGAATGCCTCCCTGAGTCTGAGAGTGCGAGTGCTGTTGAGAAATTGCCGGTGCTTCAGCCTGACATAGTGCTGACCGACCTGAGGATGCCTGTCAGAGACGGATTTGATGTTATAACCGAGGTAAACCGACTCTGTCCTGATGTTCCTGTCGTATTAATAACGGCCTATGCTGATATCCCCACAGCCGTGGAGGCGGTGAGGAGGGGTGCCCATGATGTTTTGCCCAAGCCCTTTACTGCAGAACAACTGGAACTGGTGATTGAAAGGGCACTGAGGCAAAAGGCCCTGAAGGAGGAGAACCGGATACTGAAGGAGCAGTTGGGATGGCAGTCTCAGGAGATGATCACCTGCAGTCCTGTTATGCAGGATATACTCAAGATGATAGACAGATTGAGCAGTTCAGAAGCAAACGTGCTCATCACTGGCGAAAGTGGTACAGGGAAGGAACTGGTTGCAAGGATAATACATCAGAGGAGTCCAAGGTCTGAAGGGCCTTTTGTACCGGTGGACTGCGGGGCTATACCGGACAACCTCCTCGAGAGCGAACTCTTCGGGTATGAAAAGGGGGCCTTCACAGGTGCCACTCAGGACAGACAGGGTCTCCTTGAAGCAGCCTCTGGTGGTACGGTGTTTCTTGATGAGGTGGCAGAACTACCGCTGGGGATGCAGGTGAAACTCCTCAGGGTTCTGCAGGACAGAAAGGTCAGAAGGCTTGGTAGCAACAGGTTTATACCACTGAATATCAGGGTGGTCTCAGCCACAAACAGGCCAATACAGGATCTCATTAAAGAAGGCAGGTTCAGGGAGGACCTGTTTTATAGATTGAATGTCATCAATCTGCATCTACCTCCATTGAGGGAGAGAAAGGAGGATATCCCCCTTCTGGCCAGATATTTCATGAAAAGGTATTCCCTTCTGTATAACAGACCTGTAGAGGAGATAACCAGAGAGGCGCTCCAGATACTGAGGGATTACCACTGGCCAGGTAATGTAAGACAGTTACAGAATGTGATTGAAAGGGCGGTCCTGCTCTGTGAAGACAGGCAACTGAGCCCCTCTGACCTTCCAGAAGAGATTATTAATGAAAGGTCCACAGGCGAGATTACAGACTTCAGAAGGGCGAGAGAGGAGTTTGAGCGTGGATATCTCAGAAAGTTACTCGCCTCAACAGGTGGCAATGTCTCAAAGGCCGCTGAGTTGGCAGGCATCCATAGAAGGACTATCCACAGGATGATAAAAAAATACCGTATCGGATGAGGCGGACGGCATTGCCTATTGCCCATCGCCTATCGCCTTTTGCCTCTTTCTGTCCGAACCAGCACTGCCCGCCTGACAATTTCTGCCGCATAAATCCTGTTTTGAGGCAGGGATCTCTGAAAAATCAGAGTTTTTTGGAGGCCCTCCGCCGCAACTCAATTTCTATCAGTAAAACGGAGCAATTCATAGAATTTGGGGTTATTCTACCCGTTTTAGTATAATATCAGACTGCATATTGATACACATCTGTCCAAATTCTATACTGTATCCCCGTGGCAAGACCACGGGGAATTAACAAGTTATTACTCCGGCCGTCAAATACAACAAGGCGAGGACTTAAACATCCCCCTCCCCTCTGGGGAGAGGGAAGGGGAAGTGGAATCACCTATTGAATTTCAATCAATAATTCACCCTCACCCTCTCCCTCAAGGGAAAGAGAGTAATGTTTATGGTGTTTTTCATTTTCAGTTTGCCGGATTAATAAAGCCTTCTGGAGGCAAGTGCTTTCGTCAGCCTATGTTTTGACTTCGTCAAAACAGGAAAGAGGTATAATCTATTCCCACCCACCACCCAAAATTAGAAAAAGGTTGACACTTGCTGTGTTATTTTGTATTATACTGGTAAATTTTATGTTATGATAAAAAGGATATCGCAATGAAGAAGGAAAAAGAAAAGGAAATAATGACAGTCAAGCAGGTTGCTGAATATCTACAGATGGATGAACACACTATCTATAAACTCTCTCGTTCTGGAAAAATCCCCGCCTTTAAAATCGCTGGGCAATGGAGGTATAAGAAAGAAGTAATTGATAAATGGATTAAGGATGGTAGCCTTGAGAATTTAAATAAAGAGGAGTAGTTATGACCAAAGAACAAAAATTTTACAATGCCCTGAAAGATATATTTGTAGGAGCAAGGGTAGAAGGTGAGTCTGGTTATATCAATTTAATGCGGATCAAATCCAGATACTATGAAAAGGGTGTATTCCCTAAACTTCAAAAGGATATTGAAAAGGCGGTAGAACCTTTCCCTGAATTTAAAGAGGAACTCTTTGATAAGCTCTACACCTTCTTTCAGCGGTATTTTTCTGAAAGCGGATCAATCTATTTTAGATATACACCTATACATCAGAATGTTTATGAAAAGGTTTATACCGATGATAAGGATGTTATTTTATTCTGGAAAACCCACATGCTTTATTATGTCAAAACGGATAGACTATTTAAGAATCTTGAGGTTGAGATAGATGGATATAAATTTTTCTTTGATGTCTCCACCCTACAGCATAAAAAGGCAAATGAAAAGAGAGAGATAATTTTTGAGTTTAAGGGAAAAAGAAAGGATGGAGTTCCTGTATTTAATGTCTCCTATTCTGAAAAAGGGAAGAAAACAAAGATAGATGATATTTTAAGGTCCCTAAAGAAAGAAAACATAGAAATAACAGAAGATATTTTAGAAAAGGCATTCAGGGTTTTTGAAAAACAAAGTGAGGT
>WGER01000071.1 GCA_015492645.1 Nitrospirota bacterium | reverse complement strand
TTCTCAATAGTTCCATCTCAAACTCCTTTTCATTGCACATCTTTTCCTCCCTGGAAGTGTAGTGATCTCTGCCCAGGGAGATATTATTTCACGGACAAGAATTTTGAGCTAACAAGAGGGATTTCACGGACAAAAATTATGAGCTAATGCGGAGAGTTTCATTTTTTTTAATCTTTTTGATATAGTAATAAACTTGTTGTATGAGAAAGGTGCTTGTTGCAAATAGGGGAGTGCCTGCAGTAAGGGTGATGGTCACTCTGAGGGACAGAAAGATTCCCTCAGTGGCTGTTTACAGTGCCCCGGACAGACTCGCTCACCATGTCTTTATGGCAGATGAGGCAGTGTACATTGGAGAGGCCCCCCCGATGGAGTCCTATTTGAACAAAGAGGCGATTATTGAAGCAGCCATTCTTACCGGTGCTGATGCGATCCATCCTGGATGGGGTTTCCTGGCAGAAAATGCCGATTTTGCACAGATGGTGATGGACGCCGGGCTTACATGGATTGGTCCACCTCCTGATGTGATAAGGGCGATGGGTGATAAGATAAAGGCCAAGAAGATTGCCAGGAGGGCCAACGTCCCTGTAATACCTGGCGTAGAGGGGGTAAGAACTGCTGAAGAGGTCTTGAGATGGATGGAAGAAGAGGATGTGACCTTTCCGATAATGATCAAGGCGGCTGCAGGTGGTGGGGGGAAGGGAATGACGAAGGTCTCTTCCGGTGATGAACTCAAGGTGGCGCTCCGTCAGGCCGCTTCAGAGGCAAAAAAGGCCTTTGGGGACGACACGCTCCTGGTTGAAAAGTACATTGAGAGGGCAAAGCATATTGAGGTACAGGTGGTTGGTGACAGAGAGGGTAATATTGTACATCTACACGAACGGGAGTGCACCATACAGAGGAGAAACCAGAAGATTGTGGAAGAGGCCCCCTCACCAAGCATCGATGAAAACCTGAGGGAGGAGATCTGTTTTAATGCTGTAAGACTCATGCGTGAGATAGGCTACTACTCAGCCGGCACAGTCGAGTTTGTCTTTGATATAGACACCAGGAAGTTCTATTTCCTTGAGGTGAACACAAGGCTTCAGGTCGAACATGGTGTGACAGAACTCATAACAGGCCTTGACATCGTGGGTATAATGCTTGATGTTGCGATGGGAAGGCCCCTTGCCTTCAAACAGCCGGAGGTACATCCAAACCGCTGGGCTATCGAGGTGAGGCTCAACGCAGAGGATCCAAAGACCTTCAGCCCCTCCTTTGGTAGGATAACAAGGCTACAGTTACCACATGGACCAAATGTTAGACTCTCTCTTGGAGTAAACGAAGGAGATGAGATACCACCCTACTATGATTCCCTATTCATGCTCCTCATGTCTGCTGGCACGAGCAGACTTGATGCAATCAGGGTGATGGACAGGGCCCTGGGACGTGCCCTCAGGATTGAAGGTATCAAGACACTTCAACCTCTGCTTCTGAGCATAATCCGTCATCCTGTATTTATTGAAGGGACCTTCTCTACGACATTTATAGATGAACATATGCCTGAACTGGTCTCTATGTTCAAAGAAAGGGACCCTGATGAGGAGGTCCTTAAGATAGGCCGATATGTGGCAGAAATATCGGCCCTCGGGCCACAGGACTGGATGTGATGAACAGGGTAGTAAAAGAGTCCATAAGTCCGTATGTCTATGTAAGACCCGGGATGAGTCCCTCAGAGATTGTGCGGAAGGTGCGTAACCTTGAAGGTGTCGGGATCACCTCTACAGGCATGAGGGATGCAGGCCAGTCTGATTACAAGAACCGCCTGAGGATGTTTGACCTGAAGACACTGGCAGTTATCTATAACCGTATGGGCCTTTTCAGCGCTGAATGTCACGGCGGTGCACGATGGCATGTGGGAATATTGAACCGCCGAGAGGATCCCTTTGAGGAGATAGAGATCCTCAGGGAACTAATGCCAGATGTGTTGCTTCAGACTCTGATCCGGGAGACGAATCTCTGGGGTTACAGACCCTATCCAAAGAACGTGATAGAGTATGTTGTAGAGAGGGTTGATATAGATGTGTGGCGTTGTTTTTCTTTTTTGAACGACATCAGGAACATGAGGGCAGTCGCAGAGGTGGTAATGAAGAGGGGCAGGCTCTTTGAACCTGCGATATCCTTTACTCAGGCAGAATGGACCACGAATGAGTACTACCTCAAGGTGGTAGACGAGATTGTGGACCTCTGTGGTGGTGTGGACGAGATTATCCTTTGTATAAAGGACATGGCTGGTGTGGGTAGCCCTGAGAGGATCCGTTCCTTGGTTGATGCGATAAAACAGAGGTATCCAGAGATAGTGATCCAGTACCATCGTCATGCCACAGACGGTCTGGCCCTGCCGGCCCTCCTTGCAGCAGCCCAGGCAGGGGCGAAACTCTTAGATGTCCAGGAAGATTCTCTTACGAGATTTTATGGACAGGCCCCCATGCTCAGCCTTCAGGCATATCTTGAGGAGGCAGGGATAAAGGTGCATCTAAACCGGGAGGCAGCAGAAGAGGCTGTACAGAAGGTCCGTGAGTGGATAAATCACTATGACTGGGCGGAATCCCCCTTCAGGGGTTTTGACCACAATGTAACAAAACACCGGATGCCAGGAGGGGCCTTTCCCTCATCCTTTGAGCAGGCAGAAAAGGGAGGATTTCTGCATCTCATGCCACAGATACTGAAGGTGATGTCGTTGTATAACCAGATAGTCAAATACTTTGACGTTACTCCGGGCTCCCAGATTACATGGGTCACCTGCTCTGGAATGGTGAACCGTTATGCTAAGGAACACGGAATGAAGGGCGTGGACCACCTGATCCACCTTCTGGAGCGGTTTGTTCTGGAAAAGAAACAGGACTTCAAGAGTATGGAGCCGGAAGAACAGGAGGAACTGCTGCAACTCTTCCGCACGGCCCCTGGAGATTTTAAAAACCTGATCCTTGGCCACTACGGAAAACTGCCTGTGGGCTGGCCTGATGAATGGGTCTACCAGAGTACATTTGGGGAAGAATGGAGGGAAAAGATAAAGGAGAGGAAGGAACTGTCACCTCTGGATACCCTGAAAAATGAAGACCTGGAGACTCAGCGGAGACAACTGGAGGAGACCCTCGGCAGACCTGCCACTGAGGAGGAGTTCATTATCTATCTCATGCACCCAAAGGATGCGGTGGAATATATCAAGTTCAGGGAGAGATACGGGGAGGCCTCTCAGGTTCTCCCGACAAATGTATGGCGTGAGGGTCTGAAAAGACCGGGTGATGCGGTTGACTTTGAACTCTGGGGTAAACCCTACAGGATTGAACTCGTCTCAGTGGGCGATGAACACGACGGTGTCATCCATGTGGTCCTGAGGATAAACAACAGGACGATGGTCTACCCTGTAGAGACACCCAGGGCTGTGAAGGCAGAGGTGAGAATAGCAAAAGGCCCCAACGAGGTGGGGGCACCAATCTCCGGGACTGTCTGGCGAATTGGCAACCCTGAGCGTGGCACCATCAAAGTGGGCGATATCGTACACAAAGGCGAAGAGATAGCAAACCTTGAGGCGATGAAGATGGAAAATCCGGTGCTTGCACCCTTTGATGGGAAGGTGGTTGATATAGCCGTTAAACTGAATGACACGGTCAGAGAAGGCCAGTTACTCTTTATCATTGAGCCTCACAACCGCATCAGAAACAGTTGATCCCTACTGCTATAAAAACCACTCGTGGCATTCCTCAAGAATAATCCACACGAAAGGGTATTGTTTCTCAGATTTGCCGGTAGAACTTGAGTGATAGTACAAAGGCATCTGACCTGAACCTGTAGCAGGAAATGATATTAAGTCATTAATGGACTCAAAAGTGACATCTTAAATTAGTAATTAAGTGTGACATTTTAATATAGTAACCACAGGGATTTACCGCCGTCCGTATTAGCTCAAAAATGGATGTCCGTGAAATGTGGCTCTGTTAGCGCATTATTCTGTCCGTGAAATCTCTTTGGCTTCAGGCCTATCTTCTCTGCCAAAAGCATCCCCACTAAC
>WGER01000070.1 GCA_015492645.1 Nitrospirota bacterium | reverse complement strand
TCTCGTAAAGGTATTAGACAAATTTGTAGAGGTAAAATGGGGCACAATTTTAATTAAAGAAATCTTAAAGATCTCGGATAAGGATTTTTTAATAATAGGACTCAATGACTGTGGTGAGGGTGGAGAGGGATGGGGAAATCTGTGGATTGGTGTCCTTGAGAATTTCAATAACCTTAAAATTCATGATATTTCTTCTATTTCATTTTTCTCAGAACTTAAAACTTTACCTAATGGACAAGATATAGAAGTTGACCAAAAACTCGATTATAAGTTAGATAGAGAGAATTTTCTAATGGAAATTTTTCTCAAAGAGAGAGTAACCCAAGTTACAGGGAAAGTTATAAAAGATTGGCATATTATTAAAAAAGAACAGGTTGATTTGAAACAATATTTTCCTGTTAAAAAGGCAAATGAATGATGTGGGATTACCTAATGCACTACCCTGACTTCAGGGATTCCAAGTAAAAAAAGATTTAGGAATGCCAAAACTATAACAAACTTTTCCTGCGGACGGCAGATAGCCGTTGCAGAAATTTATGTTAGGTTGAAAAATTGGCTGAACTTATTGTGAGATATGAACTCAGTGTTTCGGTAAATGCTTCGCCTGACAAAATAAAAGAAGTCATTACAAACATAGAATCAATCAAAATCTGGGAACCTTCTCACAGATTACCTCTTGTTAATCATAATTGGATTCCCGATAAAGGAAGACTACAGGTTGGAAATCTCCTGATTATAAAATCTCCACTCTGGACATTTAAGGCTGAATGTAAAGAGATTACTAAAGACACTGTGATATGGGAATTCAAAGAAGGACCACTCAAAGGAAATGAATACTGGAAGATTGATTCTCAAAGCGAAAAATGCAGAATAATGAAGATTATGGATTGCAGGATTTACGGATTTATGGATAAAATTCTCTGGCAGACTATAGGGGCGAAGATACACGATTGGGCAAGCATAAGACAATTGGAAACTATCAAAAAGTTGGCAGAGAAATCTTTGTCTTTTGATATAATAGATAAAAATTCCAAAGGAGTGAAAAAATGCAGACTGTAAAGTTTAATGAACTTATTGAGACAATAAAATCACTCTCTTCTGAAGAAAAGGAAGAAATTAAGTTTCTAATTGAACGATACCTTATTGAGGAAAGAAGGGAAGAGATATATCAAAACTATCAAAAGAGCCTGAAGGAGTTAGAGGAAGAAAAATAAAGTTTACAGGAAGCATTAGTAAGTTAAAGGAAATGATTGAAGAATGACAGAGATAGGTTTTAGTTCGTCTTTCAGAAGGGCATTTAAAAAGAGGATTAAAGGGCATAAAGAGTTAGAGGCAAAATTCTGGCAGAAAGTAGACATTTTTATAAAAGACCCGTTTGATAGAACACTCAGGACACATAAGTTATCAGGCAAATTACAGGATCTTTGGAGTTTTAGCATTGGGTATGATTTGAGAGTGGTATTTTACTTTGCTGAAGAAAATAAAGTTGTATTTGTAGATATTGGAAAACATGACGAAGTATATTAACCTAACCACCCTTTCCTGCGGACGGCAAAAGCCGCCGCAGAAATTAGCGTTATGTGATACAATTTTTGCTCCAGAAAGCGAAGAGGTGAAGGTGCGTTATGGTGTAGAAAGTATATCTCTTTTAGGGTTATCAATTATTATTGTCATCCTATTTGTAGTTTTAGGCATTATTTTAGTAGTGACCATGAAGTTGCAAGCCAAGCGTGCAATGAAGGTGCTTAATAAATTTGAAGGGAGAAAAGTTCTGGACATTCAATCATGTGCCAATTTCTTCGGACAAGAATCACTGGGGCATACCCAGGTCAGAGGAAATGGGGTCCTGGTAGTGACCGAGGATGAAATTTACTTTGAGATGTGGGTGCCAAAGAGAGAGTTTCGTATTCTTGTATCTTCTATACAATCAATTGAAACACCGAGATCACACTTAGGAAAGACAAAGGGTCATCCGTTACTAAAAGTCATCTTTCAAAATGAGAAAGGAGAGAGGGATTCAATGGCATGGTTGGTAAAGGATGTCTATAGTTGTAAAGAAAGACTGGAAAAAATCATAAAGCAAAATAGCAGATAAACACTCACTGCACCCGCTGGTGGTGACAATTTTTTATTACCATTGGGTACGGCATTGTGGTGTCGCTGAACTGAAGTCAGAGTTCTGAACTCAGACAAAGGGGGGTCTGACCAATTCTCCATAAAATACTGCAAGATTTGATATCTTTAGACCATTACAAAAATGTCTTGACATTAACAATTTTGTAAGTTCTCCGTCTCTAATTTCTTTTAAAATCAACAAGTTCCATGCTGGCACACTTTTCGCTTCTTCTCTTTAAACCGACTCAGATACTGATTTTGTATACAGAGAAAAGGCTGCGGTAAGCAATTAATGAAAGGAGGTGAGAGGATAACTCTTTATATGATTGTCTTTGGCTAAATAGACGATTACGTTTTAAACCGAAAAATAACGGAGGTGTGTTATGAGAATTTTCAAGGTGATTTTCTTTACGGTGGTTATGGTCCTTACTATCAACATGGCAGGTGCCTTTGCGGGAGACAATAAGACAGAGGGTTCGGCATCTGTGGGTGTTTTCAGCAACTATGTGTGGAGAGGACAGAAACTGAGTAACAGTTTAGTGGTTCAACCCTCGGTGAGCATCTCCTACGATAATCTCACTCTCAATCTATGGTCAAATCTTGACAGCGATTACAGTGATGATTTTGAACACACGGAGACCGATTTTACACTGGATTATGCACTTTCCATGAAGAAGTTAAACTTCAATATTGGGTACATATATTATGGGCTGGAAGGTGCTGCAGATACTCAAGAGGTTTATCTATCCATTGGCTATGATCTCCCTCTGAACCCTGTGATTACTGTTTATTATGACTTTGATGAGGGTGACGGTGGCTTTGCGGTCTTATCTGTGGGCGAATCCATTGAGATAGCCTCCGGGATATCTCTGAACCTTGGTGCCTCGGCAAGTTATAACCTGAACAACAGGGTGATGGGTACCGATAAGACTGGCGATGAATTCAGCAACTTCTACAATGGTGAACTCTCTGCATCAGTAACTATACCTATAGGGAAATCTCTCAGTATTGAACCCTCAGTTGCTTATTCATTCCCTCTCAGCAATGATGCAGAGGATGCGCTCAGGGCGATCAGCGATGATGCAGATACAGATGTCCTTTATGGCGGCCTCACTGTTACAGTGAGTTTTTAGAAGAAAGAAGGAGTAGGAAAGGAGGAGTAAAATGAAGAAGAGGGTTACAGTTTTACTGTTAATTGCATCTCTAATTGTTGTCTTTTTAGCTGGTATTGTATGGGCAGACAGCGGTGGTGAGAAGGCGGTCAATGCTACTGAAGTACAGAGACATACAGACTTCGTGTGGACCCTTATTGCGGCATTCCTGGTCTTTTTCATGCAGGCTGGATTTGCAATGGTTGAGGCAGGTTTTACAAGGGCGAAAAATGCTGTAAACATCATAATGAAAAACTTGATGGATATGAGCATGGGAGCCATTGCCTTCTGGGCTATAGGTTTTGGCCTGATGTTTGGTGTTACGAAGACAGGCTGGTTTGGGACCACAGGTTTCTTCCTGAGTGATTTTACCAGAGATGGTGATCCCTGGACACTGGCCTTCTGGATGTTCCAGGTTGTATTCTGTGCAACTGCTGCCACCATAGTATCAGGGGCGATGGCAGAACGAACAAAATTTGTTGCCTATCTTGTTTACTCTGTAGTGCTCAGTGCCTTTATCTATCCAGTATTTGGTTCATGGGCATGGGGAGGTCTATACAAGGGCTCTGGCTGGCTCGAAAACCTGGGCTTTATCGACTTTGCGGGTTCAACGGTTGTACACTCTGTTGGAGGATGGGCCGCTCTTGCAGGTGCGATAGTAATTGGCCCAAGGGTGGGCAAATATGTAGAGGGTAAGGTCCGTGCAATCCCTGGACATAATATCACACTGGCAGCCCTTGGTGTTTTTATACTCTGGTTCGGATGGTATGGTTTTAATCCTGGCAGTACAACAGCCGCCACTGAAGATATCGCTTTGATTGCTGTGAATACCACACTTTCTGCGGCTGCTGGTGCTATTGGGGCACTAATAACATCATGGCTCATGTTCAGAAAGCCAGACGCATCCATGACATTAAACGGGGTGCTCGCAGGGCTTGTAAGTATTACAGCAGGCTGTGCAAATGTACTGCCAGCAAGTGCAGTGCTGATTGGACTGATCGGTGGTGTGATAGTTGTCATCTCAGTTGTATTTATTGATCAGGTCCTCAAGATAGATGATCCCGTCGGTGCGGTCTCTGTGCACGGTGTATGTGGTGCCTGGGGAACCCTGGCAGCCGGGCTCTTTAATTCAAGTGGAGTTACATTGAAGATAATCGGTGTGCAGATGCTGGGTATAATCGCCTGTTTTCTCTGGGTATTTCCAACGGCTTATGTGATGTTCAGGATTATTAAGGCCACAGTTGGCCTCAGGGTTAGTAGAGAAGAAGAGATGGAAGGACTTGATGTTGGAGAACATGGAATCGAGGCATATCCTGACTATCAGGTACACCCTGATGCGAGTACGGTCAATATATAAATTAAGGAGGAATCTATGAAAAAGATCGAGGCTATAATAAAACCCTTCAAACTCGATGAAGTCAAGAAAGCACTCACTGCCATGGGTGTCAAGGGTATGACCATAACAGAGGTGAGGGGGTTTGGTAGACAGAAGGGACAAAAGGAGGTATACAGAGGAACAGAATATGAAGTCCAGTTCCTGCCCAAGGTGAAGATAGAGGTGGTGGTGCCTGACGAGATGGTTTCTCAGACAATAGAAAAGATTGTGAGTACTGTAAACACCGGCAGCATTGGAGATGGAAAGATATTTGTATCACCAGTAGAAAAGGCTATAAGGATAAGAACAGGTGAATGTAATGAGATGGCAATAGCATAAGTCTGATTGGGAGGTAAAAATGGAAAAAGACAAAATGTTTTGTTACCAGTGTTCACAGGCAGTAAAAGGGGTAGGTTGTGTAACTGCAGGTGTATGCGGGAAAAGTCCAACACTGGCACGGCTGCAGGACAACCTAATCCACTCTATACAGGGGATGTCCGGGTATCTGTACAGAGCAAGGAGGATAGGATTTGCTCAACCTCTACCTGAGATAGATGAGTTTGTAAGCAGGGCATTTTACAGTATGTTCACGAATGTCAACTTTGATCCGGAGAGTTTTATTGATCTCGCCGTTGAGTCCGGGAGAATGAACCTCAAGGTTATGAAACTTCTGAAAGTAGCCTATATTGAACAGTACGGTGAGCCTGAACCCACCATAGTGCCCAGTGGTGTAAAAAAGGGGAAGGGCATTATAATCACTGGCCATGGGTTGAAAGTGCTGGAAGAACTACTCAAACAGACTGAAGGCACAGGAATAAATATATATACCCACTCGGAGATGTTACCAGCACATGCTTATCCCGAACTGAAGAAATACAAACATCTTGTCGGAAACCTTGGCAAGGCATGGCATGACCAGAGGAGACTTTTTTCAAAATACCCTTTTGCTGTGCTTGCCACATCAAATTGTGTCCTTCTTCCTCGCAAAGAATACCAGGACAGGATCTTTACGACCGGTCCTGTGAGACTTCCAGGGGTAAAACACATAAGTGGTTATGACTACAGTCCTGTGATAGAGAAGGCCATGTCACTGCCAGAGGTTGATGAAGCCTCCGGTGAGACAGTTCTGACCACTGGATTCTCCAGGTCTGTAATCCTATCCATGAAGAACAGCATAAAGGAACTGATAGAGGCTGGAAGGCTACGTCACATTCTTCTGGTTGGTGGATGTGACTCACCAACAACAAAGATGCAGTACTATCGCGAGTTTGTGAGTCTTCTGCCAGAAGATACCCTTGTCCTGACTCTCGGCTGCGGTAAATACAGGTTTAACGATCTTGACCTTGGCCATATAGAAGGTGTCCCAAGGTTAATTGATCTTGGACAGTGTAATGATGCTATAGTTGCCATTGATATAGCAGCCAGTTTGTGTGAATTTCTCGGTATATCAGTGGCGGAGTTGCCCTTCACCCCGGTGCTTTGCTGGATGAATCAAGATGCGGTCTCAATCCTCTGGAGTCTTATAGCATTGGGTATACCCAGAATATATCTGGGGCCTGTGTTACCGGCATGGGCTAATGAAGAGATTCTTGAAGTGCTTAAAAGTAGACATGGTGTGAGTTTTATCAGTGACCCTAAGGAGGACATTCAAAGGATTTTAGGGTAAATTCTCTCAACTCCTCCGTAACCTACACGGAGGAGTTGATTTTAACTGTCAATTCTTATCCCGTATTTTTTTATCCTGTATCCAAGTTGTCTCAGAGTGAGACCGAGATCACGGGCTGCTCTGGCCTGTATAAAATTGTTTTTCCTGAGAGCCCTCAGGATCCTTTCCTTCTCAAGTTCTTGCAGTTCTGTTAACAGGGCTCCCTCAGGTGTAAGTGGCCTCCCCTTGATTCCTCCCATAAAAAGGAGATCTTCATCTAATTCACTTATCCTGTCTGTTTCAGACATAATGACAAGCCTTTCAAGGACATTTGCAAGTTCTCTTATATTACCGGGCCAGGAATAATCAATAAAGGACCTCATAATCTCATCAGAGATTGATACATTTTTCCTGTACTTTTTATTAAATTTCCTGAGAAAGTAATTTACCAGGAGCGGGATGTCCTCCTTTCTCTCTCTGAGAGGTGGAAGTCTTATGGAGACAACATTGAGTCTCCAGTACAGATCCTCTCTGAAGTTCCCTTTTTTGACCTCCTCTTCAAGATTCCTGTTTGTTGCTGCAATAATTCTCACATCGGTTTTTAGAGATTCTGAAGAGCCCAGTCTCTCGAAGGTCCGCTCCTGGAGAACCCTGAGCAGTTTCACCTGCACCGCAACAGACAACTCGCCTATCTCATCAAGGAAGATGGTGCCTCCATTGGCCCTTTCAAACCTTCCTATTCTTCTCTCAGTGGCGCCGGTAAATGCCCCTCTTTCGGCCCCAAAGAGTTCCAGTTCAATAAGGTTATCCGGCAGAGCAGCACAATTTACTGGCACAAAGGGCCCCTTTCTCCTTTCACTGTGATGATGGATTGTCCTTGCTATAAGTTCCTTTCCAGTACCGCTTTCACCCAACAGGAGAACCGTGGCATCAGTGGCCGCAACTCTGGTTACTGTTTTAAGCACCGCCTGAAATCTCTCCGATTCTCCAATAAGGTTTGGAATGCTGTACCTCTCCTGTAGTGCGATCCTCAGGTTTCTCCTCTCTCTGTCCGCCTCTGTGTAGATCTTCCAGAGTGTAACAAACTGTGCTATTAGGGTGGCCACAACTGAAAGGACCCTGAGGTCATCATCCACATCACCAGACTCAGGTGCATAAATCCTGTCAACACTTACCACACCAAGGACCTCTTTATTATGCATTATGGGCACACAGAGAAAGGATATACCCTCTTTCCGGGGCCTTGCTCCTGTCCTGTTCAAAAACCTCGGTTCACTGCCTATATTCGGGATAAACATCGGTCTCTGGCTTGCAATTACGGAACCGACAATACCCTCTCCAATCCGGTACTTACCCCTTCTTATCTCTTCCTCTTTTAAACCATATGCCGCCACTATTCGGAGATGGTCGTCTTCGATAAGATATACACAACCTCTCTGCATATCCAGTATCTCTCCAAGACACTTCATGACCGCATTGAGATTAACCTCAAGGTCAAAAGAAGATGTGAGGACTCTGCTGACCTCAACAAGTGCCTTTAGTTCCACATTTTCAACATCAGCACCTATCATAGACTGTACCCTTCTTCTCCATGCTGGCTCAGGTCTAATCCCTTGATCTCATCCTCCTCAGACACTCTCAATCCGATTGTCCAGTCTATAACCTTGAAGATTAGAAGAGACAGAACAAAACAAAAGATAATGGTTGCCACCACTCCAATCAACTGTTTCAGGAAGAGAGATGGATTCCCGAAGAACATCCCGTTTGCACCTGCTGGATTAACAGCAGTGCTGGCAAACAGCCCTGTAGCAAGGGCCCCCCAGGTCCCGCCAACACCATGTATACCAAGAACATCCAGGGAGTCGTCGTATCCGAGTCTGGGCTTCAGAGAGACACCAAGGAAACAGAGCACCCCTGCCAGCAGACCTATAAGTATAGATGAGAGGGCACTGACATAGCCTGCGGCCGGGGTGATCGCTACAAGCCCTGCAACAGCGCCACTGACGGCACCAAGTGCTGTCGGTCTCCTCTTCAGAATCCACTCAATAAATGTCCAGCCCAGGGCTCCTGAAGCAGCAGCCGTATTTGTGGTGGTGAAGGCGAGTGCCGCGAGATGACCTGCGGAAAGGGCACTGCCTGCATTGAAACCAAACCAGCCAAACCACAGGAGTGAGGCACCAAGAAATGTCATCGTCAGGTTATGCGGTACAATCGGCTCCTCCAGATATCCCTTTCTCCTGCCGACCACAATTGCTGCCACAAGGGCAGCAATAGCGGAATTTATGTGTACCACTGTGCCACCTGCAAAATCAAGTGCCCCGACTTTTTCACCTATCCATCCACCACCCCATACCCAGTGGGCCACTGGTGCATAGACAAGGGTTACCCATAATACAGAAAAGACCACGACAGCTGAGAACTTGATCCTCTCTGCAAAGGCCCCGGTAATCAGCGCCGGTGTTATGGCTGCAAACATACCCTGGAACATGACAAACACAAGATGGGGGACTGTAGGTGCAGCAGGGGCTGCCTCACTGACGATCCCTCTCAGGCCGAACCATTTCAAAGAGCCGATAATCATCCAGAAGTCGGGTCCAAAGGAGAGAGAGTACCCCCATAAGACCCACAGGACACTCACAATGCAGAGTATGATGAAACTGTGCATGAGCGTGCTGAGAACGTTCTTTCTTCTGACCATCCCGCCATAGAAGAGTGCCAGCCCAGGCACCATTAACATAACTAAGGCTGCACTGACAAGTAACCATGTCGTGTCTGCTGCATTGATGTCCCCATCAGCGCCCGAGGCTACCGAGGGAATAAAGGCTACAGTCAATAATAAGAAAACCCTGAGCATCTCATCCTCCTTTATATTGCCTGATGTCCTCTTTCACCAGTCCTTATACGGACAACCTCTTCAAGATCATATACAAATATCTTGCCGTCACCAATCTCACCTGTTCGAGCAGAGTCCATTATCACCTGTAATACCTCTTCAACTTTCTCATCAGGCACTGCAACCTCTATCTTCACCTTCGGCAGAAACCTCACCTCATATTCAACTCCGCGGTAGACCTCTAAGTGGCCCTTCTGTCTGCCAAACCCCTTCACCTCCACCACTGTCATCCCCTGTACACCTACATCTGTCAATGCTTTTCTCACCTCGTCAAGTTTGTAATGCTTGATCACAGCAGTAACCATTTTCATGATGGAACCTCCTATACGGTATATGGTTGCCGTTTTCCATATAATACATGATTTTTTACAAAATGTCAAGCATATGTCAAACATCACTGGTTCTCTGCATTGCTATTGGCTCTGAGACATAAAAGGTGGCGGGGTTGTCAAAATAACTGAAGATACTATCCCTTTTCTTTTTGAAGAATTCTCAAGATCTCCTTGATACCCTGAATGGTCTTGTATCCAGGCTCTTTGCCCCTGATAAAGACCTCCCTGTAAGTGTTCTCTCCGGGGAAGATGACCCTTAGACCACTCTTTTTATCCACAAGGTGGGTGACAACAGAGGGAGGTCTTTCAAAGTCCCTCTTTGGATATCTCTGGAGAGCCTTTTTCATTATACTCTTCCAGACAGGGGCGGCAACTTCTCCACCGGTCATCCCTTTACCTAAGGAACGAGCATCATCATAGCCAATCCATACAACTGCAAGTAAGTCCGGGGTATAACCAATAAACCAGGCGTCTCTGTAATTGTCGGTGGTGCCGGTCTTGCCAGCCACATCATGGCCAAGACCGTATGCCTTTTGGCCAGTGCCCCTTTTGACCGCCTCTCTCAGGATGTCTGTGATGATATAGGCTGCACCATCTGAGATGACACGCCTCTTTTTAGTAGTGGCAACCTCAAGATACACCCCTTTATTCGATAGGACCTTTCTTATGAAAGTCCCCTTTACCATAATGCCATGATTTGCAAAGGCCGTGTATATCTCCGCCATTTGAATGGGTGAAACGCTCAGAGAACCGAGAGAAAGGGTAAGGTCTCTGGGGAACCCTCTAAAGCCCAGAGACTCTGTGAATCTTATCAGGTCATCAATGCCTACTCTCTGAGCAATCCTTACTGTAGGAATATTGAGGGAGTATACCAGTGCCTCTCTGAGATTAACAATCCCCCTCTGTCTCCTGTCGTAGTTCTGTGGAGACCAGTATGTACCATCACCTCGCGGCAGTTTCAGTGGCTCATCCCTTAATATGGTTGCAGGTGTGAGACCTTTCTCTATGGCAAGTGCATACAGTACTGGCTTGAATAGAGAGCCTGCCTGTCGTCTCGCACTTACTGCCCTGTTGAACTGACTGATTCTGAAGTCATATCCACCAACCATTGCCCTGATATAGCCTGTGTCAGGTTCCATCACAACAACCGCCCCCTGCACAAGAGGCTGCTGTCTCAGGGCTGCATAGGCAACCTCCTTGGATACCTTCAGTATTTCAACCATTATAACATCCCCGGGGCGGAGAATATCTTTTAAAGAAAATGACCGGAGATATCTGATCCCTTTCGGAGTGACCACCTTCCTCGCCCAGAGGGCATCCCTTTTCAGAAGGACCCCGTATACACCATTGATATCAAGTATCGCCTTTTCGGGGTAAACCCTCAATACAGTGGCCTCGAGAGTTTTCCCGATAAAGGGCTTGAGTCTGACACCCTCAAGAAGCCTCCTCAGGCGTTGTTGTATATTTGGTATCTCTGTATGTCTCAATGGACCTCTCCATCCCTTTTTCATATCTATCCTCTGGAGTGCTTTTCTTAGAACATTCACCGTCTCCTTCTGGATATTTGTGTCAAGGGTGGTGAAGACCCTGAGCCCTCCTTTATATGTGAGGTCACCGTATTTGTGTTCAAGATACTGCCTGACAAACTGAAGAAAGTATCCATGGTAGAAGTCTGCTGACAGACTCCTGTATCTCAATTTTATCCTCTCAGCCATTTTACGTTGTGAAGGTTTCAGATAGCCTTCCTCTTCCATCCTCCTCAACACCAGATTTGCCCGTGCTTCAGCCCTCTTGAGATCTCTGAAAGGGGAGTAGTAGTTAGGGGATTTAAGCAATCCTGCCAGCAGGGCAGCCTCCTTCAGGTTTAGGTCTCTCACGGATTTGCCGAAGTACAACCTCGAGGCATCCTCCACACCGTAGGCCCCCCAGCCGAAGTATGCCCTGTTCAGGTATATTTCCAGTATCTGCCTCTTGGTTAAAGCCCTTTCCAGTTTAATCGCCAGCACGAGTTCCTTCAACTTTCTCCGGAGACTCTTCTCATGGCTGAGGTACAGTATCTTCGCCAACTGCTGTGTGATGGTACTTCCCCCCTCTTTAAATTCACCTGACAGGATGTCTCGGAGGGCAGCCCTCAAGATACCGAAATAGTCGAGCCCATGGTGTCTGAAGAATCTCTTATCTTCTGTAGCGATTACTGCATTGATAAGGTATTCTGGCACGTCTTCGACCTTCACATACCGGCCAGGTAAGGCGCTGAACCGCCCTATTACAGTATTGTCCGCAGAAAAGACAATAGTCGGCGGTAGGATCGCCCTCTTAAGATCATCCACACCTGGAAGCCCCCTGATAATGAATAGATAAAAGGCTCCACCTGTCAGAAGCAGCAGAAATATCAAACACCTGAACCATCTCATGGCTTTATTATTATAACTAACTTACTGAAACTCCCTTTATACATATAGTCTTTCTGGACCAGGTAGAGTATCTTCAGGGAGGGGGAG
>WGER01000069.1 GCA_015492645.1 Nitrospirota bacterium | reverse complement strand
GGAGGCTGTCCGGCCCAGAGCCTCTATATGCTGGGGAGGATGGATTCTTCAGACCCCAGATGTTCTACTGCTCGATAAAACTCCTGTTGTAGAGGCTCATGGCCCTGTCCAGCCCTCCACGGATTATCTCCATCGTGGCCTCAGAGGCCACCTTTATGAGTTTGTTGATCAGAAGTGCCTCATCCCTGCCGAATTCCTGTAGCACATATTCTGTAGGAGACAGGCCACCGGGGGGTCTGCCTATTCCAATCTTCACCCTTATAAAGTCACCACTGCCGAGGTGGTCTATTATTGACTGTACACCCCTGTGTCCGCCTGAAGAACCACCTCTCTTTATCTTGAGTCTGCCCAGGGGTATATCCATATCATCATGGATTACTATAACCCTGTCTGTCTGTATATCCTCTCTGTCCATGATCTCCCTAATTGCTCTACCACTGAGGTTCATAAAGGTGAGGGGTTTACAGAGTATAATACCTGTGTGTCCAAAGTGGCCACGCCCCACCAGGGCAGAATGCTGATGTTTCAGTTCAATACGGAGGGCCTCGCTCAGCAGATCCAGGACCCTGAAGCCGATATTATGTCTTGTGCCCTGATATCTGGGTCCCGGATTGCCAAGACCCGCTATCAGCCAGGAGTCTTTACTCCTCAGTGACCTCTTCCTCTTCCTTCTTACCCTTCTTCAACACTTCCGGTTCCACTTCTTCCTCTTCCTCTTCAGCAGGTGCTTCCTCAATCAGAGGTACAACTACAGTGGCTATCACCTCTTTTGGATCACTCAAGACCCTGATGTTGTCCGGAACCCTGATCTCCTCGACATGGAGAGAATCACCTGCATGCAGTCCTGAAACATCCACTTCAATGTGTGGTGGAATATCCTCCGGCAGACACTCTATCTCCAATTCTGTGATTCCATGCTCAAGGATTCCACCCTCCTTTTTTACTCCCACAGGTTCTCCCTGAAGAACAACTGCCACAGAGACCCTCACCTTCTCCTTGAGAGAGACCTCGTAGAAATCCGTGTGAAGGAGTTCACCCTTTATCGGGTCCACCTGGTAATCCTTTAAGAGGGCGAGTCTGGAGGTGCCGTCCTGGAACTGGAGATTGATCATCACATTCTGCCCCATTGTTGAGTTTATAAACCTTACCAGATCATGTTTATTCAGTTTGATAGGTGTTGAATGGCCTCCTCTGTACAGGACAGCCGGGATATAGCCCTGTCTCCTGAGGGCCCTGGCCGCCCCTTTCCCTTTCTCATGCCTCACCTCTGCCTGTAGGGTCACCCTTTCCATCTATAGCCTCCCTTCTTGACCGGTAGTTCACACAAAAAGTGAACTTATTGATGTCTCCTCATGGATCCGTTTTATCGCCTCTGCAAAAAGAGGTGCAATACTAAGAATTGTTAGTTTACTACATTTTTCCTTTTTATTGTCAAGAGGTATGGTATTTGTTACTATAACCTCTTCGAGGCTGGAGTGATTTAACCTCTCTACAGCAGGTCCTGAAAGCACAGGATGGGTACAGGCAGCCGCCACCTTTTTTGCCCCCCTCTCCAGAAGGGCCTCTGCTGCCTGAACCACCGTGCCTGCAGTATCTATAAGATCGTCCAGTATCAGGGCAACTTTGTTCTTTACCTCACCTATTACATTCATCACCTGGGAGATATTTGCCTTTTCTCTCCTCTTGTCTACAATCGCCAGAGAGGCACCGAGTCTCTTTGCAAAGGCCCTCGCCCTTTCCACACCACCTGCATCAGGCGATACCACCACCAGTTCTCCATCAGGGTACCTCTGTTTGATATATTCCAGGAGCACAGGTGTGGCATACAGGTGGTCGACCGGGATATCAAAAAACCCCTGTATCTGACCTGCATGCAGATCCATCGTCAGCACCCTATGAGCACCGGCCGTCTCTATCAGGTCTGCTACGAGTTTTGAGGAGATAGGGACCCTCGGCTGTACCTTCCTGTCCTGTCTGGCATATCCATAGTAAGGGATGACTGCCGTAATCCTTCTGGCAGAGGCCCTCCGCAGTGCATCAATAATCAGGAGGAGTTCCATGATATTGTGGTTTACAGGATGGCAGGTCGGCTGGATCACAAAGGTGTCTGTACCCCGGACATTCTCATTAATCTGGACCATGATCTCACCATCACTAAAGGTACTCACAGTGGCGTCTGTAAGAGGCTCGCCCAGATGTTGGGCAATCTCCTCAGCAAGCGGTCTGTTGGCATTACCAGTAAGAAGTTTAATACCTTCAGGCATGGTCAGATCTCCCTTCTTTCTGGTTTTAACATACTATTCTACCTATATATGCTCAAATCTTTCAAATGCGTGGAGGCACCCGAATTTGTAGTTAAAAATACGACTAAAGGTGGCAGGGATGTCTCAAAATGGGGGATCCCCCGAAAATCTTTGATTGGGCAGAAAACTGAATTAATGAAGGGGGAAGGGTGGGGTGAAAGACCTCAAAAACCTTCAAACCGTTTGCCCCGTTTCAAATGGCTTAATGACAGATTTTTGGACACAAACAAGAGAATATGTATGTTATAATAAACTCCAAAAAACACATAAAGATTTCCTTTTATTTGGAGGTTTCTCTGATGATGATCAAAAGGCACTTCATGGTAAAGGTCCTTCTGTTGCTGTTTCTTCTCGGGCTGACCTCTCAGGGATCTGCAGGGGACGATCCTCTCAAGGTGCTGGTAGACGAGACACTCAGCCTTTTCAGGCCTGTCGAAGGGAGGATTCTGCAGAAGAAGGACTCTTATGTGACTGTTAACAGGGGATCGAAACACGGAGTAGTGAGGGGAATGAGATTAGAGGCGCTCAGAAAGGTGGCACCCTTCAGGCACCCTGTGACAGGAGAACTGATAGGTGAGACAGAGGTGGTTGTGGCAACCCTGGAGGTGATAGAGGTGAAAGAGGAGACTTCAGAGTGTCGTGTTATTAAAGGTGAGCCAGACATCAATGACAGGATCAGAAACCGGAAGGCCAGAAGGCGAATCCTGTTTTATCAGGATGAAGGGGTGGATTACTATCTCGCAGAGGCATACCACAGGAGATTAAAGGATACAGGGATGTTTGAACTTATAGATGCCCCTATTGAGCCTCTGTCAGAGGCATCTTTAATCAAGATGGCAAGAGAAAAGAACGCAGAGGCGTTGATATCTTTAACAGCACAATCAGAAGCCGGCAGGGTAATTTTGAAACAGAGACTCCTCTGGTCAGACGGCAGTAAGGCCTCAAAAGAGGAGACCGTGATCCCTATACAGTTGATTTCCAGATTGAGAGAGGAGGCAGGGTTTGTATCAGTTGCTGAAGAACCCCTGCTCACATTCAGGCTTCCCTATGGTGCTGAAAACTTTACCATTGCAGATATTGATGGTGATTCAGTAAAGGAACTGGTGTTCTCTACCGGCACGGATATCTACTTCTATTCTTATGATGTGTCGCTTCATCAGGAGGGTCATGTGAAGGGCAAGAAGGTGGAAGAGATAATCTGGCTTGACAGTGCGAACCTGAAATCAGAAGGCAGAGATGAGATAATTGTCACCACCATCACAGATGACAGACAGGAGGTGAAGTCCTATATCTATACTCCTGTGTCACTGCCTGATGGGTCCACTGGTCTTGAAAAGATCTGGCAGACAGAGGGGTTTCTGAGGGTGCTGGATCGGAGGATACTCTTTCAGGAATACTCCCCTACCGATGGTTACAAGGGGCCGATAAAAGAGGTGGAATACAGGGATGGAGAGTTCCGGATCGTTCCCCTTTCCTTCACAGTTCCACCCATTTTCAACATTTATGATTTTGTCAGACTGAAGGATTCTCAGGACAGGCCATACTATATCTATATTGATGATGAAGGGATACTCAGTCTTGTAAATCCAGAAGGAGTGCAGTTATGGAGAAGCGGTATCAGAATAACAGGTAGCAGGAGGTCATATGACAGAGAGAGTTTTGCTGTTATGGTTGAAAGGGGCAAATGGTATGTTAAGGACAGAATTATCTCCACTGGCAAGGAGGCCTTTGTGGTATTGAAGGAACCACTGGTAGAAAAGGCGAAGACACTGGGATACAAAAAATCACAGGTCTATCTCGTATGGGTAACCAATGGGGCACTGCAACAGTCCCTCCTTATAGATAACATACCTGGAGAGTTACTTGACTTTGCATTATACAGAGGAAAGTTGATAGTATTAAGTAAACCTCTGCTGGGCCTGAAGGTAGAGAATATACTGAAGGGGGAAAATCCCTTTCTCACCTATCTTCAGGTTTACTCAGTAAAGATAGGGGGTTAAATGAGGTTTAATTTGCCAAGGCATATAGGGATAATAATGGATGGTAATGGTAGATGGGCGAACCTCAGGGGACTTCCAAGGATTGAGGGACATCGGAGGGGTGCTGAGAGGGCAAAAGATATCATCAATGCCTCCTTAGAGATGGGTATTCAGGTGCTGACCCTTTATGCCTTTTCTATCGAAAACTGGTCAAGACCGGAAGAGGAGGTAGAGATGCTTATGGAACTCCTTCAGACATATCTATCTGGTGAGTTTGTCAGGATGTTGAGAGAGGGTGTGAGATTCAGAATGATCGGGGATAGACAGAGACTTCCCGTGCATATAAGGGAACTGATAAATAGAACGGAAGAGGAGACATCCTCTTTAGATCAGATGACCCTCGTGCTTGCACTGAGTTATGGAGGCAAGGACGAGATCCTGAGGGCTGTAAAGAAGGCGATAAGACTGGAAATGACAGAGGATGAGGTAACTGAAGATACCTTTGAAGAGTTGCTCGACACAGCCGGGCTTCCACCAGTTGACCTTGTTATAAGGACGTCAGGAGAGAAAAGGCTCAGCAACTTTCTGCTCTGGCAATCTGCCTATGCAGAGTTGTACTTCACCGAGACCCTCTGGCCTGACTTCACCAGAGAGGAATACATCTCAGCAATTCAGGACTACCAGAGAAGAGAGAGAAGGTTCGGGAGGGTCCTCACCCCTTTGAGGCTCACCAGATGAAGAGAGAGGTTGTAGCCCTTTTTATATTACCCCTTTTATATCTCTACATAATGAAACTGCCGGTAATCTTTTTCTTTTTTCTCTGGCTCCTGGTTGTGGTCATCTGTCAGATTGAGTTTTACACCATGTACAGAGTAGGAAAGGTACTCGCTACAGGAGGAATCTTCTCCGGAGCCTTTCTTCTATGGGCTGTGTATTCAGACATGAGGGATTTATCCCTTGTTATCGCTTTTCTGGTGCTCGGTCTTCTGAGTCTGAGACTCCTTATGAAGGAGCCTGCTGGGGCGATACAGGAGGTAGCCCCTGTGGTGCTGGGCCTCTTCTATCTACCCTTTGTCCTGAGTTTGATGATAAAACTGCGAGAGGTTGCACCCGGATGGGTTATCTATACAGCAGGCACTGTGTGGGGGGCCGACTCTTTTGCCTACTATATTGGTAAGACCTTTGGCAGAAGGAGACTCTATCCCTCTGTCAGCCCGAAGAAGACAGTGGAAGGGGCTGTGGGTTCAATAATCGGAGGGGCTATATGCTCAATTTTGATAGGGCTTCTTTTGTTAAATGGTCTCAAGTTGCTGAATCTCTTTCTGGTTGGAATGATTATAGGCATAGCATCTATTGTGGGCGACCTCACGGAGTCGATGTTTAAAAGGGATGCAGGAGTGAAGGACTCCGGCACCCTTCTGCCAGGTCATGGAGGAGTTCTTGACAAGATGGATGGAATAATTTATGCGACCCCGATCGTTTATACCTTTGTAAGACTATCAATGTAATCACATCTGTCCAAAATAGGGACGACCCCAGGCGGTATGCCTCAGAAACAGAATTAATGGACAGATTTTAGAGGAGACTAACCTGTCTTATCAGGCAGTGGCTTTATAATGTTAGTCAAGCACTCTGGTTGTATAAAACCCTTATTTTCAAAGGTGTCCTGAATTCTGTTTCTTCGGCACACCGCCTGTGTATACTATCGCAGGTTATTTTGGACAGCACTGCCGGCAAGAACAAGTATTAATAAAAAGGGTGGACATCGTTATCCTTATCTGGTTGAAGACTAAATAAGAATCTAACAGGAAGGAGGACAACCCATGGCCACCTCTAACAGGGCAACTGGAGCAAGAAACACTCTTAACAGGCGAAACTCCCTCTCACTCAGAGAGAGGGCAGGGGTGAGGGTGATCAAAAATACCTTTCCTGCAACTAACTAAATTGGAAAAGGGGCAAAAATAAAGGCCCCGAGATGTGTCAGGGCCTTTAAATATGGGGAAGGGAGGGGAGGGTTATCTACCAAAGGTATCATCAATAATCCTTCTTATCTCATCGACACTCTTGCCTTCTCTGTAGAGTTGGGCGACCTTCAAGGCCTCCTGTTGACAGAGTATTCAACCAGCCCCATGGTCAGTTACAAAGCAACTCAGCAGGCTCTTGTGGTAGAAGGGAGGCTCATCACAGTAACAGTAGCAGTAGACCTTATCTAAGATCTGTGGATACTTCTTTGCTGCTGCATAGGCGGCCCTCGTCATTCCAGTGAAAAGTGACGGATCAAGGACCGGGCGTGTCTCACCGCCTTTTACATAAAAGGACTTCCCCTTTGCCTCTACTCCTCTATCCATGCTGAAGGCCACTATACCTGCTGCCGCTATTACTACTGCTATCACAATCCAAAGCCAGGATTTAACCTTTTTTTTGTCATCCTGTCTCCTTTTCTTCTTTGCCATTTCTTCACCCCTTCTTTTTTCGAGAATTATACCCTTAGATTGTGAAGGAAATATGAATTTCCTGTCTCACTGAGTGTCATCTCATGGGTTCCCACAAAATCGGAGATTTTGCAGGACGGAGGGGGCTGTCATCTTTCTTTTGTAGAACCCCTGATGGCCTCAAGTCTGAGTTGAAGGAATTCCTGCCCCTCCCATTGTCTCACCTGGGGGGTATACACGGCATCTACCACTGTGATATCATGGAAGGTCTCAATATATCCTGCCATATCAAAGCCTATCGCCTCCATCATCAGCGTATCCTCCTTGAAATAGACCCGGAGGTGTCCGTCACCGACTATCCTGGGGTTTACCACCTGGAGCCCCTTTGTCCCCATGAGGGGTTCTGGATTGCCATATCCAAATGGTTCCATTAGGGCAAGTTCCCTGATTAACTGGGGGGTGATCTCCCTTAGTCTCACAGAGGCATCTATCTTCAGAAGGGGAATGAGTTGTTCATCAGTCAGGCTCTGTCTCACTAAATGGTTCATCCTTTCTTCAAACTGGGGCAGTTTGTCTATTGAGAGACTGAGTCCCGCTGCCTGTCGGTGTCCACCAAAGCCAAGGAGCAGGTCCTTACACTCGCAGAGGGCAGCGTATAGATCAAAGTCAGGGATGCTCCGTGCCGAGCCCTTTGCCCTGGTGCCCTCTATGTTAAGGACAAAGGCAGGTCTGTAGAATTCCTCCACCAGCCTGGATGCCACTATACCAACCACACCTTCGTGCCATCCCTCCGAGGCAAGTACTATACACCTATCGTATCCCTTCTTCTGTAGTATCTCCTTTGCCTCTTCAAGGACCTCGGCCTCAATCCCCTGTCTCTTTGTGTTCAGTTGAGAGAGTTCCTCTGCGAGGTTAAGGGCCTCCTGGTAGTCTTCAGTAAGCAGAAGACGGATCACCCTTTCAGCATTCTCCAGCCTGCCGGAGGCATTTATTCGTGGTATAAGGGTGAAGGAGAGGAGTCCTGCAGTGACCCTTTTTAATGATGCCACCTCTTTTAGGGCCTTTATTCCCACCCTTAAGGGATCGTTTACGAGTTTGATGCCTTCCTTTACAATGATCCTGCTGTCACCCACCAGAGGGACGAGGTCTGCCACGGTACCGAGACAGGCAAGGTCAATCAACCCTTCAGCATAGGACTGTCCTGCAATGGCAATAGCCAGTTTAAGTGCCACGGCAGCGCCTGAGATATTCGGACCTTCAGAGTAGTGGTCTGACAGGAGGGGGTTGACCACCACATCTGCCTCTGGAAGGATTGGCCTTCCTTCAGGGTCCCTCAATGGCTCGTGATGATCTGTTATGATCACTCCCAGGCCGTGTCTCTTTGCAAGTCTTACTGTTTGAAACGATGTTATTCCGCAGTCAACGGTGACAACAAGAGAGGCCCCGGTCTTCAGTGCCTCCTGTACTCCTGGCTCATTAAACCCATATCCGTGGAGGAACCTGTCGGGGATAAAGTAGGACACCTCACCTCCAAGGTCCCTCAGGGTCTTCACAAGGATCGCCGTTGCAGTAAGCCCATCAGTGTCGTAATCTCCATGGACCAGTATCCTCTTACCAGCCTTCAGGGCCTCACTGAGCAAACCGGATGCCTCTTTCATTCCAGGAATAACAAAGGGATCAGCCAGATTCTGTAGTTCAGGAGACAGGAATGCCCTTATCTCTACAGGTGTCTTTATCCCCCTGTTTATAAGGACCTGTGCCAGGGGCTCTGAAATGGAACAGGAAGCAGTGAGGTACCGGAGGTAGTCCCTGTTCGTCCTCTGGACAAACCATCTCCTGTGAGGCATCCTCAGGCCTCCTATTTCTTTTTCAAGGGGGCCTTCCCTTTAAAGAGGAGGACAATCGGGCTAGCCACAAACACAGAGGAATAGGTGCCGACAATTATCCCGAGTATCATGGCGAGGGCAAAATCATGGATCACCTCTCCACCAAACACAAATAAGGCACCGGCGGCCAGCAATGTGGTGATTGAGGTGATCAGGGTCCTTGAGAGGACCTCGTTGATACTCCTGTTAATCACCGCCTCAAGAGGCTCCTTCCTCACGAATCTGAGATTTTCTCTGATCCTGTCAAAGACGACCACTGTATCTGTGAGAGAGTATCCTGCTATGGTCAGAAGTGCACTGACAAGGATGAGGTTTATCTCCTTTCCCATGATATTGAAGAGTCCCAGAACAGCAAGGACATCATGAAATGTGGCAGCAGTGGCCCCGATACTGAACCGGAACTGGAACCTCCAGGCGATGTAGATGAGTATTCCCGCAGTGGCAGCAAGAATTGCCCACATCGCATCTCTGCGGAGTTTCGCCCCCACCTTTGGACCGATCTCTGTTGTAGATTCAACCGTGATGGTGTTGTTTTTAAACCCTGCTCTAAGGGCATCCACTATCCTGTCCGCAAGTTTGCCCAGTTCTTCCTCCTCTTTTTTTGTCCTTATAAGTACCTTATTTACTCTGGGGAAGTCCTGCAGATCAAAGTCCTTGATGCCTTTCTCTTCAAGCACTCTCCTCACATCCTCCAGCGAGACAGGTTTCTCGAACTTAATCAGGACTGCAGTACCTCCGGCAAAGTCGATGCCAAGGTTGGCTGTACCGGTGGCAACCTGGATGATACCCAGAATACCGAGCACCATTAGAACCCCTGACAGTAGTAATGCAAACTTCCGGAGTCTCATAAAGTCAATCCTGGTGTGCCTTACTATTTCGATCATATGCTCAGCCTCCTGATCTGTCTTCTGCTGAGGATGATATCAAATACCGTCTTCGTGCCAACAAGGGCTGTAAAGAGGTTTATGGCCACTCCAAGACTCAGGGTGACTGCAAACCCCTTTATCGGGCCTGTGCCAAACTGGAAAAGAACGGCTGCCGTGATAAGGGTTGTTACATGTGAGTCAACTATGGTGATGAATGCCTTGTTATAGCCGGTCTCGACAGCGGCACGGGGTGTCTTACCTGCCCTCAGTTCCTCTCTCATCCTCTCAAACATCAGGACATTGGAGTCCACAGCCATCCCCACAGCCAGGATGATACCCGCTATACCTGGAAGAGTGAGAGTTGCGTTGAGGAACGCCATCGCTCCAAGCAGCAGGATCACATTCAGTACCATAGCGAGATCAGCGATAAGCCCTGACAGCCTGTAGTAGAAGATCATAAAGACCACTACCAGGATTACCGCTATGATGCCCGCCTTTTTACCGGCCTCGATGGAGTCCCTGCCCAGCGAGGGACCCACTGTAACATTCTGCAGTAACTTCACGGGTGCCGGCAGTGCACCTGCCCTGAGCACTATCGCAAGGTCCTTTGCCTCCTCAAGGGTGAAGAGTCCCGTAATCTGGGCGTTGCCTCCGGAAATCTTCTCCCTTATTACAGGGGCTGAGTATACATTGCCATCAAGAATGATTGCAAGCCTCTTGCCCACATACTTCCCTGTTACCTCTTCAAATATCTTTGCCCCTGCACTGTTGAAAGTGAGGGAGACATAGGGTTCATTAAACCTCTGGTCTATGGCGACCCTTGCCTCAGATAGCAGGTCTCCTGTAAGGAGCACCTCCTTCTTCAAAAGGAAGGGCCTTTTTCTTACTTCACCTGTCTCCGGGTTTACCACTCTCTGGAAAAGGATAATGTCATCCTCGGGGATTCTGTCCTTAAACTGTTCTATGAGTGCGTCCTCCTCTCCAGCCTTTACATAAGGTGGCAGTTCCGCTGCTACAGGGGCCTCGTCATCTACCAGCCTGAACTCCAGTTGCGCGGTCTTCCCTATCAATTCTACCGCCCTTTTTGGATCTTTGTAACCTGGCAACTGTACCACTATCTCTCTTTCACCCTGTCTATGGATGGTTGGTTCAGCAACACCGAATTGGTCAACCCTGTTACGGATGGTCTCCAGGGCCTGCTCCACCGCGTTGTTCTTTATTCTCCTTATCTCTGAGTCCGGCAGTCTGAACCTGAGACCCTCTGCAGAGGTGGTCACCTCTAAGTTAGGAAAGGTATCCAGGATCGCCTTTCTGACCTGTTCATCCGGAGGGATGACCTTAATATCTATCCCCTCTGTCTTCACCTCTGCCTGGATATTCCGCTTCTGGAGCACATCCTTTATCCTCTGTGCTATTCGCTCTGTGGTAATCTCCACCGCCCTGTCTCCTTCCACCTCAAAGACGAGATGGACCCCTCCCTGGAGGTCCAGCCCGAGGGCTATACCCCTGTTAGGCATGTTCTCCTTCCACCACTTCGGCATATACTTAAACAGGGGGGTATTGGGTAGAAAGAAGATAAAGGCGAGTATAACCGTACCAGTAATAAGGGCCACCTTGTACTTGACCTTCTTCATCCTGCCTCCTCTATGCCATCCTTATGTTGTTTATAAAGAGATTAAACTCAGAACTTAGCACCTTTGCAGCCTTTCTACAGGCCATCATCCTGCCCAGGAATATCTCAAAATACTCAATAACAGGGGATATCTTCGTGTCTATCACAAGAGAGAGAACTATCCTCCTTTTTGATGGCTCGATCAGGAGTTCTGACTCTGTGGCAGCGTAATTGACCCTGTCATGGATGTCCTCAGAGACCATCTGTGGATTTCTTACGCGGCTTCTATGGACATCGGCCTTGTCTGCTATAACCACGGCTGCTGCGATCTCATCAGGTATAGCACCCTCGTCTTCTTCATGTATAACTATCGCTGTCATAACCCTCACCGTCTCCTGTAGTGTAAAGCCCGCCTCTTCAAGAACCTCTTTCGCAAGAACGGCCCCCATCTTGTGGTGCATCTTTCTTCCGAGCATATTCCCGATATCATGTAGATAGCCTGCCGCTGCTGCCAATACTGACAGATCTTCAGGATAGCCAAGTTGGTGCAGTATCCTGAAGGCCGTTTTTGAGACAATACTTGAGTGCCTCAGGCCATGTTCTGTATATCCGAGGCTCTCCAGGTACCTGTCTGCAGCCTCAATATATATCCTGGCCTTCTGGCTCTCATAGAGTTTCTGGATCTTGGTTGGCTCAATCCTCTTCTGCAGAGCTCCTGAGTGCCGCAATGTAAGCCTTTCCAAGTTTGATCTTCACATTCTCTGCGATCTTCAATGTGACTGTCCTTTCTCCCACAGAGTCAACCACACCATAGATGCCGCCTGAGGTGATCACCTTGTCGCCTTTTTTGAGCGACTCGATCATCTGTCGGTGTTCCTTTGCCCTTTTCTGCTGTGGTCTGATCAGCAGGAAGTAAAAGATGGCAAATATTATTATGAGTGGGAGAAAACTCATTATCAATCCCTGACCCCCTCCGGGTTGACCTCCAGGCTGTGGTCCCATTGCCCATGCGACTGAATCAAACATGTTTTACACCTCCATTTTAGAGTAGACCCTTCGGGTCATTCTTAAGTTTAGTATTATAGTTCTTTGGATATTTACTTTTCAATAGACCATTCTATCCCGTGGATTACCCTTAAGAAATACGACAAAAATGCGGCGGATGTTGCCCCAAAATGCTGGTTCCCGGGAATTTTTGATTTTCGGGACAGAAAACTGAATTAATGCAACAGCCCCCTTTGAGGGGAGGGATGCAGGGAGGGGGACAGATGGAGGAGAAGGCAGTGTCATAAAACTCAAAAATCGGATTGTCAGCAAGTTTAGGACGAGGCCGGGTGGCCCCGGCCTCGTTATTTTATGGCACTATCACGAAATAGGTGACCCAGAGGTAGTAGTCGTCAAAGTCACTATCGGCAGAGAAGTCACCGTGTGGACTAACCAGGATTCCGAGATAATAGGTCCCCTCTGGCAGTCCTACAGTAGGTATATCACCATAGAGGCTCTCATTCACCCCGGCGGTGATGTTTTCCTTCCATGGCACTATCCCTTCACTGACGGGGTGCAGAGAGTTGTCTGACCACAAGAGGTAGACCTCATCCACGATGTGAGGTGCATAGATAGCAAGATATACATCCACAGGTCCTGTAAAATCGGGCAGACCCACCTGGAGGTTCAGATTTCCTGTGCTCAGGTCTCCCACAGCAAAGGGCCTGCACTGTCCGGGATCAGAGTCCATGATCGGGCTCACTGCAGGTGGATAATCATACCTGTGCTGACCTGAGGGCACTGAAAGGGTAACAGGGTAGTTTGCGTGAAAGGTGGCTGTTACCGTCTTGTCAGAGTCCATGGTGACGGAACAGCCGGTTGATGTGCCCGAGCAGGCCCCACCCCATTCTACGAATGTGGATGTATAGGTGCTTCCGTCAAGGGGTTCTGCAAGGAGATTCACTACCGTTCCCTCAGTAAAGGCATAACTGCATGTGTTGCTGCCTGTCGGAGAGTTGTTGCTACAGTCAACGCTACCCATGAAGTTTCTCACCCTGCCGGGTCCGTTAATGGTTACTGTGAGGGTATATGTGGTTGCAGTAACAGAAAATGTGGCCGTGCAGGACTTATTTGAGTTCATTGTGATGGAGCAGGTGGTAGAGGTGCCACAGGAGGAACAGTCACCACCCCAGCCACCAAAGGTCGACCCTGAAGCGGCCGAAGCGGTAAGGGTGACCACGGTACCTGAGGTGTAAGACTCTGAGCAGTCACTACCACAGGAGATGCCAGAGGGACTGCTCGTAACAGTACCCGAGCCTGTACCCTGTTTGTTGACAGTCAGGGTGTAGGTGGTCGGGGCTGTGGTTACCCAGGGGGCATCAAAGTAAAGGCCTCCTCCGCTTAAGTATGAAAATACAACACCCCCACCTGAGGCTGGGGCTCCCGGAGAATATATAATCCTTGGTGCCACATCTTCAGGCCATGGTCTTACATCCTGATCATTAACAACTGTTTCCTCTTTCCAGTTCGTGGGATCATCAGTGGAAGTCCAGGCCCATATGGCTTTTCTTACCGGAGAACCCGACGGGTCGTCATAGATATAGACCATATTTATATATTTGTTTGGATACACCTTGTAGAATTTAATATCTGCGATATACTCATCAACACCATCTACCGCAGAAACCGTGTATTCCGAAGCATTAAAGTTTAACCCTCCGTCCGGGCTGTATCTGAAATGAAGATCAATCTCATGTCCTCCCCTGTCACGGTTATACATAACCCAGACACCTGAATTATCTACATTTGCAGCAGCCACTCGGGGGTCGTAATCTTTATAATAATTATCTGTAAGCCTCCGGAAAATGTTCATCCATATTTCACTGTCAGCCTCACATCCAGAACCATATTTGTATGAATATGTCCAGAACAGATTGTCGGGGGGGCCAAAGGCGAGGCTTCCACGTGTCTCGGCATCGCAATCCCATGCTCCACTGATAATAGTGTCCCAGGATGACTCTATAGGCGCTATGGATGTAGTAGATTTCACGAATACCCCGTCTCCTGCTGAGTTACCTTCTGTCCAGAAGACATAGATTTTTCTCCCACTGCTCTTAAGGTCCCAGGTAACATCAAAACTCTTTTCAAGTATCGGGGCATTACTAACTCTCCAGTTAAATTTGCCGCTCAAATCGTATTTCACCCGCCATCTTGAAAGGTAACCGTCACTGTCAACATAAAATACAAAGAGCTGGTCGTTAGGTTCGTCATAGAGCAACCTTATTCGCTCCAGGTCGCTTCTTGGTGAGGTTCCAAGAAAGGAATCTTCCGTATCAAGAGTAGTCCACTGGCTCCAGGTGCTTCCGTGGTCTGTGGAACGGTAAATCCTTATGATACTCTCACCCTCTGCCTGAAAGGCCACATACATCGTACCATTAGTGCTGTCATAGTCCACATCAAAGCAGTTCACATTTCCACCTGTCCAGATGGGGATGTCCGTCCCCCAGCCCCAGGCAACAGAAACTGTTGCCAGGATGATAAAAAGTACTGACCAGTAAATCCTTTTCATTGCTTTCTCCTCCTTTCTTTTTCCCTCAGGTGGGAGGCACCTGATATTAATCAGTAGGCATCAGGAGCATCGTCATAACATCAAATGGCAGGGTCCCGGAACCTGAACAGCCCTGAGAGTAACTTCCTGTGAAACTCTGGGTGCTGAGGTTCAGTACCCCATCCATGTGTCTCTCACAGGTGCCAGAGACATTCAGTGAACCGTCAGGAGCAGTGAATGTTACACTGGCTGTCATGTCTACCCTTAGGTTTGCCTCTGTGGCTGATGTGGGGGTGTAGTTGCCTGTGGTTGTTCCGCTACCGTTGAGTGTACCAATATCCTCAAAGGTGCAGGAGTTGAAGGTAAAGTTGAGTGTGAAATCCCCTGTTGTCGGTGAGTAATCAAGAGTCCCTGTTATTTCACCTGATGAGCAGGGTATGGTGAAACTCTGGGCTGCAAGGGTTACTGCAGGGAAGAGGCAGATAAAGATAAATAAAAATAAAATCCTCCTTCCTCCCATTACTATCCACCTCCTTTCAATAAAAGATTTAAAAGGCAACAAAAGATTTAATAAAGATCTTCCTCCCACCCGAGGATCTATAATTCTAATATAAGAAAACTTCTGCAGAAAGTCAACCAATTGTTAACGATAGATCCAGTTGGCCTTTATTCTTTGTAATTTCTCTGCGCCTATTCATACATCAAGGATTTTACTTGAACTTGTGATGGTTATATCTGCAGATGGTGATTTTTCCATTTTCTCCTGATTAGAGACTTGAAAAATATTGGAAAATACTATATAATTTAATAGCCCCTTTGGGGAAATAAAGAAAAGACCCGAAAAGCAGATGGCTTTTCGGGAAAACTGAGGAGGTTGTTATGACAAAGTCAGAACTGGCTGCAGCAATAGCCAAGGATGCTGGTATCTCAAAGGCCACTGCTGCAAAGGTGCTTGATGCCTTCACACAGAATGTGACAAAGGCACTGAAGAAGGGACAGAAGGTCACACTTGTAGGTTTCGGCACATTCACAGCGGAAAAGAGAAAGGCGAGAAAGGGTGTCAATCCTCGTACAGGTGAGACAATAAAGATCAAGGCGAGAAAGGTACCGAAGTTCAGGGCGAGTGGAAATTTGAAGGTGGCAGTAGCGGGCAGGAGTCGTAAGAAGTAAGAGGGGCTGAGTTATAAAATAGGTCTGAGGCGCTCGGACCTTCTGATTTAAAGCCCTGGGTGCATTAATTCATCGCACAAAGGGTCGGAGTAGAAGTATTCTCTGTTGGGCATAGATGCCCAGTTCTGTATTCGGGGCTATGCGGACCTGAAGTTCATATTCCCTGACAGCATCTTTAAACATCCCCATCTTTTCATAACAGATACCGAGCAGTCCGTGTACCTCGGGATGTTTGAAGGAATAGCGAGAAAACCTCCTGAGATAGGGGATCGCCTCTGGATACTGTCGGAGTTTAAAAAGGCTTTTGCCTTTTCCAAATAGAGAACCAGGATGTTCAGGGTAAAGGGACAGGCTCCTGTCAAAGAACTCTATCGCCTTTTTATACTGCCCTCTTTCCATGTGAAGGAGGCCGAGGCCATAGAATGCTGGCTGATAACCACTGTCCCGCTGTAATGCCTTCTGGAACATCTCCACCGCACTCCTGAAGTGCTCCATCCTTAAATGAATCATCCCATATAGATTATAAAAGGGGGCCTCTGAGGGGGCCTTTGATATCGCCTCTTCAAGGAGTTCTATTGCCTCATAGAATCTCTCCCCTTTATACCTCTGCAAGGCCCTATCATAGAGGAAGTAAACCCTGTTAATCCTCCTCAGGTGTTCGGTCTTCTGTAGAAATCGGTCTCTGAACCTCCCATCACCCTCCAGTTTGTACTCAGGAAGGGAGGCTATCATTTCCTTTATCTCCTCTATTCTCACCTCGCTCCGCGGATGCGTGGACAGTATCGCATCAAGGAAGGTCTCTTCCTTTCTCGATCTGCCAAGCCTTCTGAGATAG